>JAFAIY010000587.1 GCA_019236485.1 Comamonas sp.
CAGAAGATCATCATCCAGCGCGCTCTGGCCTGAGCCGGCTGGCGCAGCCGGCCCTGGAGCCTAGGGCCAGCTGCGCTGCAGCCAGTTGCGCCAGCCCCGGTAATGGTGGATGGCGTAGCCGCCGAACGAAGGGTTCTTGGCCAGGGCCGCGGTGACCTTGGCGATCTCGCGCTCCATCACCTTTGGCCCCTCTTCGTAGAACGTGACCTTGTCGATCTCGTTGGGCGTGGTTTCCAGCCCGATCACCACCCGTTTCCCGACGCGGTCGGCATAAGCGATCTCGCTGCTTGCATGGGAGATGATGCTGTCGCGCCCCTCGGCCTTGTCGCGGTAGTCCATCAGCGCCACATAGTCGTACAGGTCGATCACATGCTCGCTGACCGGCCTGCTGCGGCCCCGCCAGTTGAGCTCTATGCCGTCCAGCCAGAACGGGATCGCCGGCCCCACGGCCAGATCGGCCCCGTACACGGTTTTCAGGCGCATCAGGGCCGCGCTCATGTCCAGGAAATGGGCTAACAACTCGGTGCGGGTGTTGGCGTTCCAAGCATCGAGAATATGCGGCTCGATGTCCAGATTGGCGCCATCGAAGCGCGCTGCGCGCGGCGCGGCCTGGTTATAGGTCAGCACGCGTTGGAGCATGGCTTCGGCATCGGCCCGGTGCTCGGGCAGTACGTAGGCTTCGGTATTCAGATAGGCCGAGCCCAGCAGCGCATACACGTGCATGCCCTGCTGGTGCAGGCGCTCGATGAAGGCGTGGTACAGAGTGGGATTCTCGACCAGCAGATTGCGGGAGTGATAGGCATCGGCATACAGGTAGAGCGTATCCACGCCATGTTTTTTCATGAAGTCCAGCGCCTCCTGGCCCTGGGCCGGGTTTTCCACCATCGCATAGGACTCTGCCTCCCAGATCCAGACCGCGCGGCTGGGTACAGCGCCGGCCGCCGCAGCCGCCGAACAGCTCAGGCACAAGAGCAGCCAGAGCGTCAGCAGCCGGGCTTTCATTTGGGCTCCAGAGGCAGGTGGAACACGCCGTTGCCTATGCGCTTGCCCGAAGCCGGGTCCGCAGGCACGACGGACAGGTAGTGGTCGTTACCGGCAATATTCGCGGGCAGGGGTAGCCGCATGGCACGGGACTCGCCCGCGGCCAGCTGCAGCGGCGCACTACCGGCCTCGGCGATCTCGCGCCCTGCGGCATCGGTGACCACCAGCAGCGCGACAAAAGGCTTGCTGGAGCGGCCGCCGGCATTCGTGAAGGTGGCGAGCACATGCTGCTGGTCCAGCTGCACATCGCGCACCTGCAGATTCATGGCGGCACTTGCTTCGTTGGCCGCGGCGGGTGTGGCATTGCGCTTGTCCGCATCCCAGGCCACGAGTTGCTCCACGGCCTCGGGTGGCAACAGCCGGCCGCTGGCCACCATCTGCTGGTTGGCGGCGTCGAAGGCCGCGAGCTTGGCTTGCAGGCGGGCCTCGGCATCGGCATCGGAGGCCACCTCGGCGCCAAGCTCCGACGACACGCGATACAGCTGTCCGCGCAGCAGATACCAGTCGCCCGAGAGCATTCCCGGTGCTTCGCCCTTTACGGGTTTGATGGGGATGTCGCGCAGATTGCGGTAGGCGTCGAACATGTCCAGGCCTTTGCCCAGCCAGGCGGTCTGCGGGGGGGTGCGCAGGCCGTAGTTGTGGGACAGCCAGGCCAGCAGCGAGGGCGCGATGTCGAATTGCGAGGAGACGGCGCGGATGCGTGCGGGCGCCTTGAGCAGGGGCGAATAGATCAGCAGAGGCACATGGTGGCGTTCCAGCACGTCGGCCATGGGCAGCTCCGGCAGGCGGTGGTCCCCGGTGATGATGTAGACCGTATTCGCATGTCCGGGCAGGGCCTGCAGGCCCGTGAAGAACTCGCGCAGCGCATCGTCGGTGTAGACCACGGTGGAGAAGATATCGAGGTTGTCGCGGTAGTACTGCCAGCGCGACTCCGGGATCTTCAGCTCGCGCAGGCGCTCCAGGACCCGCGCGCGATAGCGCTCCTGATCCGGGAAGTGGTAGTCGGTATGCATGGTGATGGTTTGCAGCGCGACGATGGCCGGCGCATCGGGCTGCTTGGTCTCGTCGGCCAGGATGAGGCGCAGCAGATCGGCATCCGGAAAGCCCCAGCTATTGCTGCCCGCGGGCAGTGCATGGTCGCGCTGATACCAGAGCAGGTCGTGCAGCTTGGTCACCCCCTGGCGGTTCAGATAGGCGCGTTCGCTGTCGAAGTCCAGATTGGTGCCGTTGTAGAAGCGCGCGTCATAGCCGTTGCTGCGCAGCACGCTGAAGAGGTCGGGGTGTGCGGGCATGCGGCTGCCCAGATCGGCAAAGCCGCGCTCGCCGAACGGCAGCGAGCCAAACAGCGAGGGCAGCACGCCGAAAGTGCGCCCTTGCGGGGCGATGAAATGGTCGAAGTACAGGCTGCGGCTCGCGAGCTCGTCGAGGAAGGGCGTGAAGCTGCCTAGCCGTGCGTTGGGGCCGGAAAAATCCCGGCCCAGGCCTTCAACCACCACGAAGACCACAGTCGGCGGCCGGCGTGCCGGTGAGAAATAGCTTCCCAGCACGTCCGGCGTGCGATCGGGATGCATGAAAGGGTAGTCGGGATCGAGGGGCGCAGCCTCGGCCCCGGATGCAGCAGGGCTGGCTGCCGCGACGGCGGGCAGCGTCGCGGCCGGGCGCCACATCTGGGCCAGGCTTGCCAGGAAAAAGCCGGCCTTGTCCTGGGCCCTGAGCCGGCTGTCGAGATCCAGGCCCTGCAGCCAGCTGCCCTGCAGCGGCAGCAGCCAGGCCGCGCAGGACAGGACCAGCAGCACGGGAGCGGTGCGCCAGCTGCGCCGCGGCCTTGGGCGCCAGGCCAGCCAGAGTCCCGCCCACAGCACGGCCAGGGCCAGCGCGCCTTCGAGCATGGGTGTGACATGGAGCTGCACATCCGCGCCGTGCACGGTGGCGAGGATTTCCCCCCAGGAGTAGCCGAACAGATCGCTGCCCAGAGGAGTGCGCGCCACCAGAAAATAGCTGGACAAGGCCATCTGCGCGAGCAGCAGCAGGCTCCAGAGCAGGGCCAGCGGCCAGGGCCTGGCGCGTCTGAGCAGGGGCCAGGCAGTGAGGAACAGCAGCGGCAGCCAGCGCAGAAAGTCGACGGCATCGAAGCCTGCGGCGGCCAGTATCAGGCGTCCATCGAGGGCGCCGCCGGCGAGCAGCTCGCCCACCCGCACCACGCATCCGGCCGCCAGCCAGGCCGGCAGCACGAAGATGAAACGGCCGGCTGCGCGACTCCAAGCCAGCGGGGCCTCCGCGGTGGCATCGGTTCTGTTCTCGGGCATAAGGCTTACCAGCGGCGATAGATGGATGCGGAAACCGAGTACTGGTTGGGAGCGGCACTGTCACGTCCATAGTCGGCCGTGAGCTTGAAACCCCATTCCGGCTCGGGGAAGAACACCCAGGAGATGCCGGCCGAGCCACTGGAAACCTGGCTCAGGCCCTGGCCCGGGAGGTAGTCGTTGCCCTGCCCGCTGCCTATCCGGACCTCGACATAGCTGTCGGCATCGCCGCGGTAATAGTTGCGCAGCAGGGCGCGGTAGCCGGTGCTGCCGGTGGTGCCCGGCACGCGCAGCACCCGCACGCGCGCATAGTAGTTGCCGAAATACTTGCCCACGCCCAGCCCGTAGATGTTCACGTTGTCGCTGAACTTCAGGCGGTCGTAGCTGCCCGACAGCTCCCAGCCGCTGCCCACGCCCTGGAACAGCTCGGCCCGGGCCGCGTAATGGGGGAACAGGCTGTTGCCGGAAGCGTATTGGTAGCGGATATTGGCGTAGGCCCGCGACCAGAGGTCGACATAGCCGTCGAGCGCGGCCGCGCTGTCGCCGGTGCCGAAGTGGTTGGCCCGCAGCACCTCCAGTGCCAGCGAGCCATGCTCGAAGCGCCGGCGCAGCGAGAACGAATAATCGTTCCAGGGCACCCGGCTGCCCTGGAAGCCCGTGTGTTCATAGGTGCCGCTCGCCACCCAGAGGAATCTCTGCGGCACCCAGTCGCCGGGCCCGGATGGCGGACGCTGCAGCGTGGCCATCAGGCTGTCCACCTGCGCGCGCGTGGCGCCGTGCTGCTCGGCCTGCTTGAAAGCGCGGCTGGCGGCCTCGTAATCCCCGGCATCGCGCAAGGCCCGGCCCTGGGCCACATAGGGTGCAGAGTCGTTGGGCTCGAGTTCGGCCCAGTGCGCATAGGTTTCGGCGGCCTTGGCCGGACGGTCGCTCCAGAAATACATGTCTCCCAGGGCCGACCAGGCATCGCCGTAGCGGGGATGGGCTTCGGTCACGGCCCGCAGATCGCGCTCGGACTCTTCCCAGCGTCCCATCCAGGCCAGGGTGCGGCCGCGTGCCAGCAGCAGGTC
This sequence comes from Comamonas sp., assembly GCA_019236485.1. Classification (GTDB taxonomy): domain Bacteria; phylum Pseudomonadota; class Gammaproteobacteria; order Burkholderiales; family Burkholderiaceae_C; genus Comamonas. The sequence continues at coordinate 4,412 of JAFAIY010000587.1, forward strand.
GCCGTTGCCGGGGTGCTCGGCCAGCAGACGGTCGTACAGGGCCAGCGCGGCATCGCGCTGGCCATTGATCGCCAACTGCCTTGCCTGCTCCATCTGTTCCGTCAGGCTGGGCGCGGGCTGCTGCGCGGTCGCCGGTGCCGAGATCAGCGCTAGGTTCAGCAAGGTCAGAGCGATGATTGCAAAGTTGCGTAGGGATGGATCACGTCTAAGGGACATGGCGTACTTTCTGCCGATCATAGTGCGGAGGTTTCTGACGCGGGGAACTTCAGGGCGGCAGCTTCGGGTGCCTGCCAGGAGC
>JAFAIY010000615.1 GCA_019236485.1 Comamonas sp.
TTTTTTCAGTCTTGCGCGCTGGCTGTGACATGGCTGTGATGTGCCTGCGCGCAAGCTGAAGTTTCTTAAAGTCAAGCAAAAATGGCTGCTAGCGCTTGTTGAATAAGCGCCAGCAGCTATTGTTTTTTGAGCATCTGGAGACGAGACGGTGAATGTAAAACAGGCCTACGAGGCAGAGCTGGCCGCAAAGGGTTTTAAGAGCGATCCCGCGCAACTGCGCGCCGTCGAGGCGCTGCAGCGCTGCGCCGACGAATGGACCGTGTACAAGGGCAAGCGCTCCAATGCCCTCAAGAAACTGATCAACCACCCCGATCTGCCCAAGGGCGTCTATATGTATGGCGGGGTGGGGCGCGGCAAGAGCTTTCTGATGGACTGCTTCTTCAACGCCGTGCCCCTCAAGCGCAAGGTGCGCCTGCACTTTCACGAATTCATGCGCGAGGTGCACCGCGAGATGCATCTGATGCAGGGCACGCAGAATCCGCTGGACGCACTGGGCGCCAAGATCGCCAAGAAGTACAAGCTGATCTGCTTCGACGAATTCCATGTGGCGGACATCACCGACGCCATGATTCTCTACCGCCTGCTGGAGTCCCTGTTTGCCAACGGCGTGGGCTTTGTGACCACCTCCAATTTCACCCCCGACGGGCTGTATCCCGGGGGGCTGCACCGGGACCGCATCCTGCCCGCGATCGCGCTGCTCAACGAGCGCATGGAGGTCGTGAACGTGGACAACGGCACGGACTACCGCCGCCGCACGCTGGAGGATGCCAAGCTCTACCACTGCCCGCTGGGCCCCGAGGCCGATGCGGCCATGACGGACACTTTCAACCGTCTGGCCGAAGCCCATGACGAGGAGCCCGTGGTGCAGATCGAGACGCGCAAGATCGCCGCCAAGCGCCGCGCCGGCGGCATGGTGTGGTTCGATTTCCGCGAGCTCTGCGCGGGCCCGCGCTCGCAGAACGACTACCTGGAAATCGCCACGCAGTTCCATACCATCTTGCTGTCCGATGTGCCGGAGCTGCATGTGAACATGGCTTCGGCCGCGCGGCGCTTCACGCTGCTGGTCGACGTGCTCTACGACCGCCATGTCAAGCTCATCATGTCGGCGGCCGTGCCGCCAGAGCAGATCTATACCGAAGGGCCGCTGGCCCACGAGTTCCCGCGCACGGTCTCGCGCCTCAACGAGATGCAGTCCAAGGAATATCTGGCGCTGGAGCGCCGCGTGGTCGACACCAGCCTGACCTGAGCGCTCATGGGCCTTAAGATGTCGCGACCGGCGCAGATTGGGCCCAGGCATTTCTCTTCAGGAGATGCCCGCCGTGGGTCCTGGTTGGCGTCGGTTTTCGATGTGTTTCCCCTCGCTTTAGCTCTCAAGTCCATGCAGATTTCGACTCTCTCCTTCAAGCGCTATGCGCATAGCCTCGCGCGGCTGGCACTGCCTATGGCCGCGGTCTGCTTGCTGGCCCTGCCGGCCCAGGCCCAGCAGCAAGGCGCTGCCCGGCCGGCCGGCGCCGAGATGGACAAGCAGGCGCAGAAGGTCGCTGCCGACAAGGAGCGTGAACGCGTGAAGCAGGAGCGCGACGCCGAGCGCCGCGAGATCGTGGGCAAGCGCGCGATCATCGAGCAGCAGCGCATCGCCGACGAGAAGCTCTGCTATCAGAAGTTCGCCGTGGAAGGCTGCTTGGCCGAGGCGCGGCGTCTGGCGCGCGAGAAAGATGCACCGCTGCGTGCGCGCGAGCTGGAAATCAACGATATAGAGCGCAAGGAAAAGGCCGCGGAGCGCTTGAAGAGCATCGAAGAGAAAAAAGCCCAGAACGCTGCCGTGCCCATGAAGTCCCAGCAGCGCGAGAAAAACGCGAAGAACCCGCCGTCTCCCTCCGGCGCCGGCACCAGGCCGCCCGTGGATGAGGAGGCGATGCAGGCCAAGCGCCAGAGCGAAGCCCAGCAGCGCGCGGCCAAGCAGGCCGACTATGTACGCCGCCATGAACAAAACCGTGCCCAGGCCGAGCAGGGCAAGGCCGAGCGTGAAGCCAAGGCCCGCGCGGACCATGAAGCCAAGCTCAAGGCCGCGGCCGAGCACAAGGCCAGCTCCCTGAAGCAGGCCCAGGAGCGCGGCAAGACGGCAGCGCCCCTGCCTCCCCCGGCTCCCTGACGCAGCTCATGACCGGTCCGGCTGGCCCAGTCATAGAGTTTGCTAGCAAAACTATGGCTGCGAGTGCTGGATGCACAAGCGCTTGCGGCCTTTGCGGGTTTATGGGGCGGCTTTAGGCCGCTTCTTCGGTGGCGGCCAGCTTCAGAATGGCCAGCGACAGATTGTCGCCAACGCCCGAGGCGCGCTGGCGCGCCTTCTCGATCAGGAACTGCGAGGCTTCGCGCGGCGACAGCG
>JAFAIY010000057.1 GCA_019236485.1 Comamonas sp.
CGCGGGCGCCGGCCTGGCCCTGCTGCCGGCCCGGGATGCGACGCCGCAGCCGGCCCCCATGCCCGCTGCAAGCGCAACACCTGTCCCCGCGCCCGCAGCTGCCGCTGCTCCAGCCGCCAAGGCCGAGCCCCAGGCGTCTGCCCCGGCTGAGCCGGCCGCCTCCGCGCCGTCGCCCGCAGTCCCCGAGGCCAAGCCCGCGGCACCCCGCAGCGAGCTCGAGCCCGGCAAGTTCTATCTGAATGTGGGCGTGTTCGCCGACCCCGCAAATGCGGGCCGCGCGCTGGCGCAGCTTGAAAAAACCGGGCTGCCCGTGCTGACCCAGACCCTGCCCAGCAACAAGGGCGAGGCTACCCGCGTGCGCAGCGGCCCGTTCGACAGCCGCAAGCGCGCCGAAAAAGCGGCCCGCAAGCTGCAGGCTCTGGATCTGGATGCATCGATCTTCCAGGCTGCGGAGCTTGCTAGCAAAAAATAAGCTGGCAGCGCTTGCCTGCAGCCGATTTCATGGCTGTTCAATAATGAAGCAATGGCATACCGGGCGCCAGCAGCTTTGAAGTTTGTAGCAAGCGCCGCGCCCCGCCTCGGTTGCACCCGCTTGCACTTTGCTGCGCGATTCTCGCCCGGCCCCGTCCGCAGAGCGGCTATCGTCTGGTTCATGACAAGAACGCCAGCTCCATTCTCATTCCAGATCCGTGCCGCTCTTGGCTGCGGCGCGGCCGCCCTGGCCCTGCTGATGGCGGGCTGCGCCAGCACCGGCTCAAACTCGCCGGCCACGGCGCCGCATCCGCTGCAGATCTGCAACGACAAGCCCGTGCAGTTCTACCTGGGCCACAACACGGCGCCGTCCACGCTGGAGATGATCCGCCAGAAGTCGGGCTCCTATATGCTGCGCGTGCTGCGCGAGGGCCAGCCCGCAACCATGGACTACAACCAGGAGCGCCTGAACGTGATCACCAACGAGGCGGGCAAGATCACGGCCCTGCGCTGCGGCTAGGCGCCGGAGAGCGTATTCAGTCGGCCAGAAACCTTGACTGCAGATCGCTGGGGCAGCAAAGCCGTACTCTCTGGGCACCACGCGGCCCCGGCCTCGTTTCAGCGAGTCCCAAGCGGGGGAAGGGTTTCGTATCCGAAAAGATGCGGGGTGGCACGAATATCAAGCACCAGACCACCTTCCTCGGGCGTCCTCGCAAGCCGCTCGTAGTCCTGGGCGGAGATTTTTTGGATTTTCTTGAAGTCTCGAGATCGGCTGAAGACGCCATTGCGCCATTGATACACTTCGTCCAGTTTCTGGTCGAAGGTATAGGCATGGTGGTTGTCGTTGTAAAAATCGCCGAATTTGCCACGCCCGAGGTAGATGGCGTTGGAGCCTTCATATCCCGTCTTCTGTGAAGATCGCGGATCCGTATTGACGAAATAAGCCCAGTCGCCCGGAATGAAGTTGCGCGGCGCGACCCGCTCTGCAATGCGAAGCAATTTACCGGGTCGCGGCAAGGTCGCCGGGTCGAATTCCTTCTCGAAACTCCACATCCGAGGCGGCTCCACGTCAACCAGGGGGTCGCCGTCCAAGGCCAGCCGTCTTTCGACGCCAAGCTCCCGGCTGGCATCCGGTCTTACGCGCTGGAAGTAGTCCACCACACCCTGGGCCATCAGCAGCTTGGCAGCGGTATAGCAGCCGATCGCGTATTTGCTCTGCGACTGGAAAGCATCCATCAGCGCTGCTGCCATCGACACGCCATTCCTGGGGATGCCATTCGCCCAGTAGCTCTGGTTCCAGCGCGCCCGCCCACCATCGGGCCAAGTCCATTGCAGGACTTCGGTCCACGCCACGATATTCTGGCGCACGCCGATGTGGTCCTCCAAAGCCCCGAGGCTGCAAGCGGCGTCATCGAATGAGGTCATCCGTCCATGCTGGAGCATGGACAACAGGATTTCCTTTTTGGAAACCGTGACAACTTTGCGCAGCTTGCCGTCGCGCACCGGCAATTGGACGCTTTCCAACGGCAGCTTGTACTCCGCGCGGCGGAACAGGTCCAATGTGTCGGTATCGTTCTCAGGCGTGGCCAGCGCATAAGCGACGACCCCTGTGTCCTGCTGCGCCGATTTGGTGACCAGCGCGGGGTCTATGTCCAACTTGCCAAGGTACTCGACCATCTGCTTTTCGAGCATGGGCAGCTGAGCCGGGCTGCAGACAAAGCGAAGCTCGGCCCTGGCCGGCGCCGCCAAAGCCATCATGCCCAGCAGCAGGCACGCATGAAGTCCGGTGCAGACGACGCCACCAGCGACTGCACCACGGGGCGCCAGTCCTCTGGAAAATCGCTTGAATTCCAGCCCATACAAACCAGAACGCCCAGGACCCGCAAAAACGGCGTGACGTAATTTCATGGCGACGGCTTTCCTAGTCAAGGCAAGCGGAAGAACGCTCTGCAGGTCTGCCGCATTCGGCGCACGGGCAGCGACTTCGACACCCCATGCGCAAGCTGGCAGCAGCCCATCACGGCAATGATTTTCGCGCTCAGGCAGGCTTGCCCACAACAGTTTCGCGTCGAATTCATGGCTCGACTCAGGCTGTCCTCAGGAATGCCATGGCAGATGGAGCGCCCGGCGCCACCCTAAA
>JAFAIY010000165.1 GCA_019236485.1 Comamonas sp.
GGCCGGCATGATCGCCGCGCCCATGAGCTCGGTCTACCCGAACATGGGCTCCAGCGTGCTCATCATCTGCTTTGTGGTCGTCGTGATCGGCGGCATAGGCTCGATCACGGGCGCGCTGATCGCCTCGCTGCTGGTGGGCTTTGTCGACACCTTCGGCAAGGTGTTCTTCCAGGAGCTCAGCGGCATGAGCATCTATCTGCTGATGGCCATTATTCTGGTGTGGCGGCCCGAGGGCCTGATGGGGAAGAGATGATGAGGCACCCCCTGAGTCGCTTCGCGCCTTCCCCCTCTCTGGCGCTGCGCGCCGGAGAGGGACGACACCTTCGCTGCGGGGCGGCGCGGCCGGCCCAGGCCCTTGCTGGCTGTCCCTCAGATGCAGCCGCGCCGGTTTCAAGGACAGCGGCGTTGTCTTGTGTTCTGGATCACTGATATGAGCGACACCTCCTATACGCCGCTGCCCGAGTCCAACCAGGCTTATGCAGAAGCACCGGCCGTCACCCATCAAAGCCGTCCCATACGTTCCAAAAGCGTGTGGATGAGCACGGTGCTGCCGCTGTCGGTGGCCCTGCTGCTGGCTCTGGCCCAGCCCTTGTGGTCCGGCTATCTGTCCGATCTGGTGGTCAAGATCATGATCCTGTCCATCTTCGCGCTGAGCCTGCACATACTCGTGGGCGGCGCGGGCCTGGTGAGCCTGGGCCATGCGGCCTATTTCGGCCTGGGCGCCTATGCGGCCGTGAAGGCCGCGGGCCAGGACGGCAGCAGCTTCGCCCTGATGCTGGGCGCCGCCCTGGCCGCATCGGGCCTCTACGCGCTGCTGGTCGGCGCGCTGAGCCTGCGCACCAAGGGCGTGTACTTCATCATGGTCACGCTGGCCTTTGCGCAACTGGCCTTCTTCGTCGTGCATGACGTGGGCTATTTCGGCGGCAGCGACGGCATCTACCTCATGCAGCGCCCGGCCCTGGGCGCCCTGGACCTGGAAAACGCCAGCACCCTGTACTACGTGGTGCTGGCCGCCCTGGTGCTGGTCTATGCGTTCATCGCCATGCTGCGCCATTCGCGCTTCGGCCATGCGCTGGCCGGCATCCGCGTCAACGAGCAGCGCATGCGCGCCGCGGGCTTTGCCACCTACTGGTACAAGCTTGCGGGCTTTGTGATCGCCGGCACGCTGGCCGGTCTGGCGGGCTTTCTGCTGGCCGCCCGCGACGCCGTGGTGAACCCCGAGCTCTTGGCCTGGCACCACTCCGGCGAGGTGCTGCTGATGCTGATCCTCGGCGGCGTTGGCTCGCTGCGCGGTGCCGTGCTGGGCACCATCACCTTTGTGCTGCTCAAGGAGCTGCTGAGCACGCATGCCATCATGGGCAATGCGGCCGACCACTGGCAGCTGACGCTGGGCCTGGCCATCATCGCGCTCGTGGCCCTGCTGCCCAAGGGCCTGGTGGGCATCAACGACAGATGGCAGAAAAAAGCCCAGGCGGCGCAAGCGTCGGCGGCCGGCCATCAAGGAGCGGACCATGACTGAAGCGGGCATGACTCCCAAGATGTCGGTGCGCGGCCTGACGCGGCGCTTTGGCGGCCTGGTAGCGGTGAATCAGGTGGACATCGATCTGCACGCCGGCGAGGTCCATGCGGTCATAGGCACCAATGGCGCGGGCAAGTCCACGCTGATCAATATGCTCTCGGGCGAAATAGCGGCCAGCAGCGGCAGCATCCGGCTGGAGGGGCAGGACGTCACCCAGATGCCCCAGCCCCGGCGCGCCAAGGCCGGCATAGGCCGCAGCTACCAGCGCACCACCATCTTTCCCGAGTTCACGGTGCTCGAGAATTGCCGCCTGACCGCGCAAGCCCAGGCCCAGCCGAGGCCGTGGCGGATCTGGGAATCGGCCCAGCATTGCGCCACCAGCCTGGAGCGCGCGCACACGGCCCTGGCACGCGCGGGCCTGGCCCAGCATGCGGAGCGCCTTGCGGGCAGCCTGAGCCATGGAGCCAAGCGCCAGCTCGAGGTCGCCATGTGCCTGGCGACCGAGCCCCAGGTGCTGCTGCTCGACGAGCCGCTGGCGGGCATGGGCGCCGAGGAAACCGAACGCATGCTGGAGCTGCTGCAGGAGCTCAAGACCGGCCACGCCGTGCTGCTGGTGGAGCACGATATGGATGCGGTGTTCCGCATCGCCGATCGCATCACCGTCATGGTCAACGGCAGCGTGGTGGCCACGGGAGGGCCCGAGCAGATACGCGTCGATCCCGTGGTGCGCAGTGCCTATCTCGGAGAGGAAGAACATGCATGACATACAGCCCCCCCTGAGCGGCGCTGCCGCCTCCCCCCCTCTTACGTCGCGGGGGGGAGACGACACCTTCGCTGCGGGGCGGTGCGGCCGGCCCAGGCCCTTGCTCGGTGCCTCTGCGTTGGACCGCGCCACACAAATCGGCAATGGTGCCAAACCTAAGACATCCCAAGCCATGTTCGGCGTGCAGGAGCTGCACACCTATTACGGCGACAGCCATATCCTGCACGGCGTCTCGCTGGCCCTGCCGCAGGGCCGGGCCGTGGGCCTGCTGGGCCGCAACGGCATGGGCAAGACCACGCTGATCCGCACGCTGATGGGCTATGTGCCCGCGCGCCGCGGCCAGGTCTTTGCCGATGGCCGGGATGTGAGCGGCGCCGCGCCCGAAAGAATGGCGCGCCTGGGCATAGGCTATGTGCCCGAAGGGCGCGGCGTGTTCCCCAATCTCTCGGTCAAGGAGAACCTGCTGATGAGCGCGCGCGCGGGCCTGGACGGCCGACGGAACTGGAGCTATGAGCGCGTGCTCGAAACCTTTCCGCGCCTCAAGGAGCGGCTGTCCAACGGCGGCCACCAGCTCTCGGGCGGCGAGCAGCAGATGGTCGCCATAGGCCGCGCGCTGATGACCAATCCGCGTCTCCTGATCCTCGACGAGGCCACCGAGGGCCTGGCCCCGCTG
>JAFAIY010000341.1 GCA_019236485.1 Comamonas sp.
TTGGACGCCTCTTCGCGCGGGTTTTACACAGGCTGTCGCTGCAGTGTGAATGGCGGCAGGCCCTTGATGAGCAGCTGGCCATAGCTGGTGCCCGTCAGACGGCGGTCGTAGCAGTACACATGGGCCTGGTCTTCCTCGGTACGGATGGCCCGCCCCACCCACTGCGCCAGGCGGATGGCCGTGGCCGGCACCACCAGCTCGTTGAAGGGGTTGCGGCCGCTGCTGCGCAGCCATTCCGCCCGCGCTTCGCCTACGGGGTCGTCGGGCGGGGCAAAAGGCAGCTTGGTGATGAACAGCGACTCGCACAGCGCGCCGGGCAGATCCAGTCCTTCGCCGAAGGACTGCATGCCGAAGATGATGGAGGGCTCGCCCATGGCCACGGCCTCGCGGTGCCGCGCCAGCAGGGTCTGACGCGGCAAGGCGGTCTGCACCAGCACCTGGTTGCGCATGCTGGTGGACAGAGCGTCCACGGCCTGACGCATCTGCTCGCGCGAGGTGAACAGCACCAGGGCTCCGGCCTGTATGCGGCTCAGATCGGTCAGCAGGGCCTCGACCATCTCCTCGGTGAAGCGGGCGGCCTCACGTGGGTCTGCGGCCGTTTCCCGGGCCACCAGAGTGCCCTGGCGGGCATAGTCGAAGGGGCTGGGCACCTCGAGCGTGGTGACCGAGGCATCGCCGGCCAGCCCGGCTTCGCGCAGAAAGAAGTCGAAATGGCCGCAGCTGGTCAGGGTGGCCGAGGTCAGCACCGCTCCCCTCACCTGCGACCACAGGTGCTGGCGCAGCGTGGAGCCCGGCTGTATGGGGCTGGCATGGGCCTTGACCACGATGAACTCGCCATCCATCTCCAGCGTGAACCACTTGGCGTGGGGCACGGGCTGGATGTCGTCGGCCTGCGTGTTCTGCTGCAGCAGCAGCTGCGTGGTGTTGTAGATGGCCTCCAGGCGCGGTGCCAGGGCGCCTACCTGCGCATAAATGGTGGACAGGCGCCGCGCTTCCTCGGGCTTGTCCTTGATTTCGGCACGCAGGGCCTTGGAAATAGCGCGCAGCGCGTCCAGAAAGCCGTCCGCATGGTGGGCAATCTGTCCCAGAGGCTCCAGAAGCGCCTCTGGCAGCACGCCGCGGGCTGCCCGTACCCTGGCCGGCCCATAGCTGTCCTTTTGCGCTTTGAGGGCCTCTCCGTAGTGCTCCATGACCAGTCGCGCCAACTCCTGCATCTGCTGGCGCAGCTGGCCCGCATGCTTGGGCACATCGGCCAGCTCCTCCACCTCCGCCACCTGGTTCACGCGCAGCGCACGGCTGGCCAGCTTGTCTATCCAGCCCAGCCGGCTCAGATCCATCTCGCCCGCGAACTGGTCCAGGGCCGTGGACGGCAGGTGATGGGCTTCGTCGAGGACCAGCAGGCAGTTGTCAAGCTCCGGAAGCAGCTTGGAGCCCAGCGAAGAGAGCAGCAAATCATGGTTGGCAACAATGACTTGCGCCGCCACCAGATCCTTGCGCCGCTCGTAATAGACGCAGTTGCTGAAAGCCGGGCAGTGCTTGCCCGTGCAGGAGGAAGACTCGGCCGCCACGGGGCTCCAGGCCTCGGCTTCCGGCGGCGTCTCCAGTGAGTCCCGGTCGCCGTCCCAGGCCTGGGTGGCCAGCGCATCGGCCATGGATTTGTAGAACTGCATGCGGGCCTGCAGCTCGTGCTGGGGACGGCTGGCCTTGGCCTGGGCCTGTTCTTCGCCGAACAGGTCATCCATCTCGTCCTGCACCTCGCCGGTGCTGGCCAGGCGTTCGAGCTTGAGCTTGCAGACGAAGCGGCCGCGCCCCTTGGCCAGGGCGAACTTGAAAGGCTGATCCAGCTTTTGCGCCAGCGCCGGCAAATCCTTGTTGACCAGCTGTTCCTGCAGCGCCACGGTGGCCGTGGAGATCAGCACCCGCGTGCCGCGCGACAGCGCCATGCCGATGGCGGGAATGCTGTACGCCAGCGATTTGCCCACGCCGGTTCCGGCCTGCACGACGGCGATGGCGCGCCGCGGATCCGGCTCGCCTTCGTCCACTTTTCCGAGCTGGGCCTGGCTCAGCGTTTGCGCTACCTGGGCCGCCATTTTTCGCTGTCCTTCGCGGTTGCGAAATCCCGGCATGGCCCCGACCACGGCATCAAAGGAATTCAGGGCTTCTTGAGCCCACTTTTTTTCATGCATTTCAGCGTTTTTTGAGACGCAAAGACGCTGTGCTTTGGCGTTTTATATGTATTCGTACAGTGATACGTATTAAATAAGATGCTTTTTCTTATGCAATACGGCATACAAACAGCGGGATTTGTATGTTCTGCAGAGGTGTTACGGATGCTCCGTACAGAGAACTTTTCCACCACTTGTATGGAGCTTGTTCATTGTAATTGTGGATTGCTCGAGACCATGTTCTCCAGAAACTTATCCACACGAATGGAGTGATTGAATGCTGTGTGCATGGTGTAGATAAGTATGTAGCCATGCTTGTTAATATGTTTGTTAAATTTTTATGAATAAAAAACTTTTTCTAGATTTCATATCTAGCAGAAATAAAGCGGAAGGTACGGGTTTTCCAGTGCTGTGAACAAGCTTGTTCAGGCTGGCTATGACTCTTGAAGCTGAGGAAACAGGATTGTTATCCACAGATTTTTTGATTCGCTGCTGAGATGGCCTGTAGCGGTCTTTTGTCCACCGCTGGTCGAGGTGGGCTGCGCCTTCGCGTCCGAACTGCTTTTTCGCCCGGGGAGCATGAGGACCCGCCCAAGCTATCCACTGCAT
>JAFAIY010000523.1 GCA_019236485.1 Comamonas sp.
CGGAAAAGCTGCGCCGCCGCGCCCGCGCAGGCCCGAATCCAGCACCTGCTGCACCACGGCCTCGGGCGCCATCGCGGCCGCATTCTTCAGGCCCTGCCAGCCGCCCTGGGCTGCATAGTCGGCCAGGCTCAACGGGTCGGCAAGGCCCACGCGAGCAAAGGTCAGGCGCTCCTGGCGCGCCAGATAGGGCATGGCTTCGGTCAGGCCATGGCATAGCGCATGGGGCCGGCCCTGGAGCAGGCCAGCGTCGAGCAGGCTGGGCACATCTGCCACCCCGACCGGGCCATAGGCCACACGGCCCTCGGGCGTCTCGACCTCGACCAGGGTCTCCAGCCACAGCAGGCCACGCGAGCCGTTGCGCACGATCTGCACGGCCATGCCGCGTGCCGCACATTCGCGCTGCAAGGCCTCGGCCACCGCATCGGCGCCCACCGCCAGCGCTGCGGCATCGCGCGGCACATAGAGGCGCACCGCTTCCGCTTTGATAGCTTCCAGCGCTTGTCCTTCCTGGTTTGGAGCGGCTTCCGGCTCGAAATCCGGCTCCAGCCATTGCCGTGTCAACTGCTCCAGACGCTCGGGCGTGACCTGGGCATGAGGCTCGCACTCATCGACCATCAGGGCCGGCGACTGGGCGCACAGGCCCAGGCAGTACACGGGCTCCAGCGTGACCGCGCCATCGCTGCGCGTGCCGTGCGCCGCACAGCCCAGCAGCTGTTCGGCCTGGCGCATCAGGCCAGCGGCACCGCGCGACTGGCAGGACTCGGCGCTGCAGATCTGGATCAGCCTGCGGCCCGTGGGCTGGCTGCGCAAATGCGGGTAATAGGAGATCACGCCATACACCTCGGCGCGCGAGAGATTGAGCGCATCGGCGATGCGCGGCACGGCGGCTTCGGGAATATGGCCTAGCGCATGCTGCACCGCGTGCAGCAACTCTATCAGCGCGCCGGGGCGCAGCGCATGCTGCGCGATGCAGCGCTCGAGTAGCGAAACCTGCTCCGGCGGCAGGGCTGGGGACGACGCTGGGGTCGCTGGCGTCAATGCGGGCATGGCGGGGTGAATTGTTCGTGGTTCTGCCGGCCTTGGCATTGCGCCATGGCCTGTCTCGCGGGCATTTCACCCGCGCGCGCGCAGCACGTCAAATTCATTCACCCAATGGCGGCATTTCTTTTGCGAATCAAGCAGACCGCTCTAGCCCTGATTCAGCTGCCCCGCAAAGCGCTGGCATTGCGCCTGCCATTGCGGGCTTTGCAGCAGCTCGGTCGCGGCCTGCAGGGCACGCGTGGCGCTGTCGGCTGGCTGGGCGAGAAAGGCGATGGCCGTCTGCAGCTGCGGCCGCACCAGCGGATGGATGGCCAGCCCCTGGCTCTGCGCCAGGGTCGCCACCAGGGCGCCGGGCAGCACGCTGCTCATGCCGCATTCGGCCACGGCCATGGTCAGCGTCAGCACCGAGTTGGTCTCCATCGCGGCCTCGACCTTGCAGCCCGCGGCCCTGAAGCCCTCGTCGACGATCAGACGGTTGTGCATATCGGGCGTGAGCAGGCATAGCGGCGACTGCGCAGCCTGCGCCCAGGACATGGGCTTGCCCATGCCCGCACGCTTGCCGGGCCGCAGCAGATAGTAGTGCTCCAGATACTGGGGCCAGACCTGCAGGCGCGCCTTCTGCGCGCGCGCGCCGCGCCGGCCGTCACCTTCGGGCATGCGCTCGCTATAGCCTAGCGCCAGATCCAGGGACAGGTCCTCCAGCCCGCCCTCCAGCTCCAGCGAACTCATGGACAGCACCACGGGCGTGATGCCCGGATGCTGCTCGCGCAGCAGCGCCGCAAAGCGCGTGAGCATGGGCATGGCCGTGGGCACGGCCGCCATGCGCAGCTGCCCCTTGAGCCGGCCCGCGCCCAGGCTCAGATCCTGGCGCAGCGCCTCTTCGGACTTGAGCATGGACAGCGCCGTGGCCAGCACCTGCTGGCCCTCGGGCGTCAGCCCCGCGAACACCCGGCCGCGGCGCACGATGACGATGCCGAACTCTTCCTCCAGCGCGCGCAGCGCGTTCGACAGCGCGGGCTGCGTGATATGACAGGCCAGCGCCGCACGGCCGAAATGGCGATGCTCGTTGAGCGCCACCAGATAGCGCATCGAGGTCAGAAGGTTCATGGAGATTCAAGCCCTCAGCGACAAACCGTTAACAAGCCCCTGCCTCCCGAGCCATCACAGCGCAGCAAACGGACGCCGGGCAAGAGCCTGAGCCGGCCGCGCCGCCTCGCAGCGGGAGCGCCCAGCTGAGGGTGTCGTCCCCCTCCCGCGAAGCGAGAGAGGGGGAAGCCGCGGTGCCACCTAGGCGGGGCCGCTCAGGGGGTGTTTCTCAGGTCCCCTGAGAAACCGTGATCGTCGGGAACTTGCTCGAGAAGTCCTTGGCCTTCAAAGCCACCTTCACGGCCAGGTCGCGCGCCACCTTTTTGTAGACCTGGGCGGCCTCGCTCTCGGGCTCGGCCACCACCGTGGGCCTGCCGCTGTCGGCCTGCAGGCGGATCTGCAGCGACAGGGGCAGAGCGCCCAGATAGTCGATGTTCTGCTCGGCCGCCATCTTCTTGCCGCCGTCGGCGCCGAAGATATGCTCCACATGGCCGCAGTTGGTGCAGACATGGACCGCCATGTTCTCGACCAGACCCAGAATCGGCACACCGACCTTCTCGAACATCTGCACGCCCTTCTTGGCGTCGATCAGCGCGATGTCCTGGGGCGTGGTCACGACCACGGCACCCGTCATAGGCACGCGCTGGGCCAGGGTCAGCTGGATGTCGCCGGTGCCCGGAGGCATGTCGACCAGCAGATAGTCGAGGTCCTTCCAGTTGGTCTGACGCAGCATCTGCTCCAGCGCCTGGGTGGCCATGGGGCCGCGCCAGATCATGGCCTGGTCGTTGCTGACCAGCAGGCCTATGGACATCACCTGCACGCCGTAGTTCTCCAGCGGCTCCATGGTCTTGCCGTCATGGCTTTCGGGCTTGCCCGAGACGCCCATCATCATGGGCTGGCTGGGGCCGTAGATATCGGCATCCAGAATGCCCACGCGCGCGCCTTCGGCGGCCAGCGCCAGCGCCAGGTTGGCCGTGGTCGTGCTCTTGCCCACGCCGCCCTTGCCCGAGGAGATGGCGATGATGTTCTTCACGCCAGGCAGCAGCTGCACGCCGCGCTGCACCGCATGGGCCGCGACCTTGGTGGTGATGTTGACGGAGACATTGCCCACGCCGGCCACGGACCTGGCCGCGGCGATGAACTGGCTGCGCAGCGCGGGCAGCAGGCTTTGGGCCGGATAGCCCATTTCCACGTCAAAGGCCACGTCATCGCCCGCAATCTGCAGATTGCGCAGGGCGCGCGTGCTTACAAAGTCCTTGCCCGTGTGCGGATCGAGCACTGCGGCGAGCGCCGTCAGTAGCGCTTGTTCTGTTACAGCCATTGGATAAAGTTTTCCAGAGGTTTCTTCGATGAGGGATAGTCTAGCGAAGGCGGCCAACCCCAGAGCAGGAGAGACAATGTAGCTTTGCCCGAAGCCCCCTGGCCTCGGGCTCCGCCCAAGACAGATACCGATAGAGAGACTCCCCGTGAAACTGAAGATGGCCGAAAACTCCTTGTTCGCAGTCCTGATGCGCTCGCGCTGGTGGATCAGCTTTGCGATCTGCGCCGCCGTGGTACTGATCTCCCTGGCCGTCTTCCCCAAGGACATCTCGCCGTTCGCGGCCCTGGGCGCATTCCCGTTCTTCATCGTGGGCTGCATGGCTTTCTACAAGCAGTGGCGCGCGCCCAGCCCCGCGCGGCTGGAGCAGATCCGGCAGGTCCTGGCCGAGCAGTCCTGGGCCGACTTCAGCGCCCAGCTGCAGGCCGCCTGGCAGGCCGAGGGCTATGAGGTGCAGCGCCTGAACCAGCCCGGTGCGGATCTGCTGCTGACGCGCAACGGCCAGACCAGCGTGGTCGGCGCGCGCCGCTGGAAGGCCGCCGTCCATGGGGTGGAGCCGCTGCGCGAGCTGCTGGCCGCGCGCGCCAAGCAGCAGGCCGACCAGGCCGTGTATGTGGCCCTGCAGCCGCTGGGCGAGAACGCGGCCGGCTGGGCCGCGCAGAACCAGATCCTGCTGCTGGACGCCACCGCCATCGCCACGCTGATCGCCAAGGGGCGCCCCAACCGCTGAGGGCCGGGCGCTGCGCCCAGAGGTCTGGCCGCGCAGTCGCAATCCGGGCACACTGCGGCCATGGCCGCAGAGCAGTTCTCACCCACCCTCCCCCCGAGCCTGGCGGCTGCGGCCCGGCGCGACGCCGCAGGCCCGGCCTCCAGCGTGGGCCCGGCCGGCCTGCTGCTCAGCGGCGGCGGTGCACGCGCGGCTTACCAGGTAGGCGTGCTCGAGGCCGTTGCCGAGATACGCCGCGACCACGGCCTGAGAAACGGGCCCAATCCCTTTCCCGTACTCACGGGCACTTCGGCGGGCGCCATCAATGCCGCGGCCCTGGCCTGCCATAGCGACAACTTCGACTACGCGGTGCGGCAGATGGTCCAGGTCTGGCGCAATATGCATACCGAGCAGATCTACCGGGCCGACTCGCTGAGCGTGCTACGCAGCGGCGCACACTGGCTCACGCTGCTGTCCCTGGGCTGGGCCGTGGCCCGCTGGAGCCGGCTGCGCCCCCGCTCCCTGCTGGACAACAGGCCTCTGAAGGCCTTGCTGCACAGCGAGCTCATACCGCTGGAAAGACTGCCCGCGCTGATCGACGGCGGCCATCTGCACGCGCTGGCCGTCACCGCCTCGAGCTACAGCAGCAGCCAGCACATCACTTTCTTCCAGACCCTCGAATGCCTGAGCCCCTGGGTGCGCGACCAGCGCAAGGCCTTGCAGACCACGCTCACGCCCAGGCATCTGCTGGCCTCCTCGGCCCTGCCCTTCATCTTTCCCGCCATGGCCCTGCCCATGGACGGGCATATCGAATATTTCGGCGACGGCTCCATGCGCCAGACCGCGCCCCTGGCCCCGCCCATACATCTAGGCGCACGCAAGCTGCTGGTCGTGGGCGCGGGCCGCCGCTACGAGGCACCCGAGCCCTGGCCGCGGCCCAGCGCCAGCTACCCCACGCTGTCCCAGGTCGCGGGCCATGCTCTGTCCAGCATCTTTCTGGACACCCTGGCCGTGGACATAGAGCGTGCCGAGCGCATCAACCACACGCTGTCGCTGATCTCGCCGGCCGAGCGCATCCGCAGCCATCTGCGCCCCATAGAGCTGCTGGCCATCACCCCGTCCGAGCCCATAGACCAGATCGCCGCACGCCATATAGACCGGCTGCCGCTACCTATACGCACGCTGCTGAGCACGCTGGGCGTGCGCAGCGGCACGGGCGACGGCGCCCTGGCCAGCTATCTGCTGTTCGAGAAAAGCTATACGCGGGAGCTGATGGCCCTGGGCCGGCGCGACGCTCTGGGCCGCGGCGAGGAAATCGCCCAGTTCTTCGGCTGGAGCAAACCGCCGGCCGCGGCGCCCGCAGCCGACGCCTGAGCTCTGCTATCAATGGCAAAGCGGCCAGCGCCTGCCATCCCTTGAGTTCAGTCTGAATATTCATTGAGTTTCATAAACTACATGCGCCAGCAGCTTTGTTTTCAGGAGCATTGGCGGCCCAAGCGCCTATGCGCCCAGGCCGACAAGACCCGGTAATCGGCAGCCTGCGGCGGGCGCTCCTAAAATGCAGGGTTCACCGTGAAAGCTGTTTTTCTCATGACCGCACGCAAAATCTTCGCTACCACCGCCCTGCCGTATGCCAACGGCAACTTCCACATCGGCCACATCATGGAATACATCCAGGCCGACACCTGGGTGCGGGCGCAGCGAATGCAGGGCAATGCGGTCAACTTCGTGGGCGCCGACGACGCCCACGGCGCGCCCATCATGATCGCGGCCGAAAAGGCCGGCAAGACGCCCCAGCAGTTCGTGGCCGATATCGCCGCGGGCCGCAAGCAGTATCTCGACGGCTTCCATATCGCCTTCGACAACTGGAGCAATACCGACAGCCCCGAGAACCACGAGCTGTCCAAGCAGATCTATCTGGACCTGAAGCAGGCCGGCTTCATCGAGACCCGCACCATCGAGCAGTTCTTCGACCCCGAGAAGAACATGTTCCTGCCCGACCGCTTCATCAAGGGCGAATGCCCGCGCTGCCACGCCAAGGACCAGTACGGCGACAACTGCGAGGTCTGCAGCTCGGTCTATGCGCCCACCGACCTGATCAACCCGTTCTCGGCCCTGTCCGGCGCCACGCCGGTGATGAAGACCTCCGAGCATTTCTTCTTCAAGCTCTCCGACCCGCGCGCCGTGGAGTTCCTGACCGAGTGGACGCAGAACGGCAAGCATGTGCAGCCCGAAGTCGCGGCCAAGATCAAGGAATGGTTCGGCGTGCGCACCAATCCCGACGGCTCGACCAGCGAAGGCCTGGACGACTGGGACATCTCGCGCGACGCGCCCTATTTCGGCATCGAGATCCCCGATGCACCCGGCAAGTACTTCTACGTCTGGCTGGACGCCCCGGTCGGCTATCTGGCCTCGCTCAAGAACCTGCTGAACCAGCGCGGCGAGGACTATGACGCCTATATGGCCGACCCCGATCTCGAGCAGTACCACTTCATCGGCAAGGACATCATCACCTTCCACACCCTGTTCTGGCCCGCCATGCTCAAGTTCAGCGGCCGCAAGACGCCGACCAGGATCTGCGTGCACGGCTTCATGACCGTGAACAACGGCGAGAAGATGAGCAAGAGCCGCGGCACGGGCCTGGACCCGCTCAAGTACCTGAGCCTGGGCATGAACCCCGAGTGGCTGCGCTACTACCTGGGCGCCAAGCTCAACGGCAAGAACGAAGACATAGACTTCAACCCCGAAGACTTCATGCTGCGCGTGAACTCCGACCTGATCGGCAAGTACGTGAACATCGCTTCGCGCGCCGCGGGCTTCATCAGCAAGCGCTTTGAAGGCAAGCTGGGCCAGGTGTCCGAGGACGGCCAGGCCCTGCTGGCCGCACTGCGCGAGCAGAAAGACGCCATCGTCCACGCCTACGAGGCCCGCGACACGGCCCGCGCCGCGCGCGAGATCATGCTGCTGTGCGACAAGGTCAACAGCTATGTGGACGCCAACAAGCCCTGGGAGCTGGCCAAGAAGGAAGGCATGGAAGCGCGCCTGCACGATGTGTGCAGCACCTGCATCGAGGCCTTCCGTATCCTGACCATCTACCTCAAGCCCATTCTGCCGGGCGTGGCCGCCGCGGTGGCCGAGTTCCTGATCGTGCCGCCCGAGAGTTTCGGCGAGGTGGCCCAGCCCCTGGGCCTGGGTCACCAGATCGGCGAATACAAGCATCTGATGCAGCGCGTCGACCCCAAGCAGCTCGAAGCCCTGTTCGAAGCTCCCGCCGGCCAGGCCGCCCCCGCGGCCGAGCCCGCCAAGGCCGAGAAAAAAGCTGCCAAGAAGGCCGAACCCGTGATCGACCCCAACGCGCCCGGCGGCGAACCGCTGGCCGAGACCATTGGCATAGACGACTTCGTCAAGGTCGATCTGCGCATTGCCAAGATCCTCGAATGCAAGAGCGTCGAAGGCTCGACCAAGCTGCTGCAGCTGACCCTGGATGTGGGCGAAAAGAACGAGGACGGCCAGCCCAGGACGCGCAATGTGTTCAGCGGCATCTCCAGCATGTACAGCCCCGAGCAGCTGCAGGGCAAGCTCACGGTGATGGTGGCCAATCTGGCGCCGCGCAAGATGAAGTTCGGCCTGTCCGAAGGCATGGTGCTGGCCGCCAGCCATGCCGACGAAAAGACCAACCCCGGCATCTATGTGCTCGAGCCCTTCCCGGGTGCTGCGCCCGGCATGAGAATCCACTGATGCCCGCTGAGTCGCTTCGCGCCTTCCCCCACAGGGGGACGACACCCTCGCCGCGGGGCGGCGCGGCCGGCTCTGGCCCTTGCTCGGTATCCCTCCTGCGGGACAGGGGCAGATCAAGCATCTGCAAGCCATGGCTGGCAGGTGCTTTTTTATGTCTGGCGCTTTCGGGCTGCACCGTGGTGACCGTGGGCGCCGCGGCCGTCAGCGTCACGGCCACGGCCGTGGGCCTGGCGGCGGATGCGGCCGTGGGCACGGCCAAGATCGTGGGCAAAGGCGTGGGCAAGGCCTATGACGCCGTGACCGACGACAAGCCCGACGACAGCGGCATCAGCATCAAATACCGCGAAAGCGACCCCAGCCATCTCTACCGGCCGCCGGCACCGGAAGCCGTGCCTGCTGCTCCATCTCAGCCGCAGCCCACGCCGCCGGCCTTTGCGCCCTGAGCGGCCAGACATCTGCGGCGCAAAGCCAAGCACAATGCGCAAGCATAAATAAATAACCGAAAACTTCCTGTTACATCACCCGGGTATTGGCCCCGGAACAGGAAGCGGCCTTCCTAGAATCCGTTCACCCACCGATCTGCTTGTGCCGCGTGACGGCCGAGAGAAGGCATGCCCTGCCTTCAGGCCTATAACAAAGGCCGTGAACGCTCAAGCATCGAGGCTTTTCCATCCACCTGTGATTGATGCTCCACGGGCACGCGCCTGTTGCCGCGAACCGTGGAACCATCGGGAGGCCCCATGCCATTCAAACCTTGCTTTACCCCCGCCAGCCGCGCGCTCTGGCTGGCCCTCGCCATCACGGCCGGCGCGCCCGCATTGGCCGCCGACGGCCCCCCTGGGCTGCGCGCCCAGGACGTGGCCGTGCTGGCCGCCAGCTGCGCCAACTGCCATGGGCCGGATGGCCGCTCCACGGGCGGCATTCCCGCGCTGCGCGGCGTGGCCGAAGCGCATCTGCTGGCCAGACTGCAGGCCTTCAAGGCTGGGACGGCCAAGGACGCCGCCGTCATGACCCGCCTGGCCAAGGGCTATGACGACGAACAGCTCAAGGCTCTGGCCCAGTGGTTCGCCAAGGAGGGCAAATAATGCAGATCAATCGTCGTCAGATTCTCGGTGGCGCGGCCGCCGGTGCCGCCAGCCTGGCCCTGCCCGCCATCGTGCAGGCCAAGGCCGCTGCGGCCCATGTGGTCGTCATCGGCGGCGGCTTCGGCGGTGCCACGGCAGCGCGCTATCTGCGCCAGTTTGCGCCCCATGTCCAGGTCACGCTGGTCGAACCTGCCGAGCGCTTCTACACCTGCCCCTTCTCCAATCTGTACCTGGCCGGCCTGCGCAGTTGGGACAGCATAGGCCATGGCTTTGACGGCCTGCGCAAGGCCGGTGTAAACGTAGTCCATGCACGCGCCGACCAGGTGCTGAGCGACTCGCGCCGCGTGCTGCTGTCCACCGGCCAGGCCCTGAGCTACGACAGGCTGGTGCTCTCGCCCGGCGTCGACATGCGCTGGAACTCGCTGGAGGGCTATGACGAAGCGGCCTCACAACTCGCCCCCCATGCCTGGAAGGCCGGAGCCCAGACCCAGCTGCTCAAGCAGCAGCTCGAAGCCATGCCCGATGGCGGCAAGTTTGTGATGGTGATTCCGGCCAACCCCTTCCGCTGCCCGCCCGGCCCATACGAGCGTGCGGCCATGGTGGCGCATTACCTCAAGAAGCACAAACCTAGGTCCAAGATTCTTCTGCTGGACGACAAGGACGCCTTTTCCAAGCAAGGCCTGTTCATCCAGGGCTGGAAGGCCTTGTACGGGGACATGATCGAATGGGTCAAGCAGGCCGACGACGGCAAGGTCACGCGTGTGGACGCCAGGAATCTTGAAGTGGAAACCGCGTTCGGCACCAGGCACAAGGCCGATGTGCTCAATGTCATCCCGCCGCAGAAGGCCGGCTTCATCGCCGACCGCGCCGGCGTGACGGATGCCAGCGGCTGGGTGCCCGTCAAGGCCGAGTCCTTCGAGTCCAGGCTGGTGTCCAATGTCTATGTGCTGGGCGACGCCACGATTGCCGCGCCCATGCCCAAGTCCGGCTTTGCGGCCAACACCCAGGGCAAGGTGGCAGCGGCCGCGATTGCGGCCGAGCTTACCGGCCAGCCCCTGCCCGCTGCGGCCTATGCCAACACCTGCTACAGCCTGATCGGCACCGACTACGGCATCTCCGTGGCCGGCGTCTACCGCGCTCAGCAGGGCAAGCTGATCGAGGTAGCCGACTCCGGCGGCGTCAGTCCGCTGGACGGCAATGCGGCTTTCCGCAAGGCCGAGGCCGACTATGGCGCGGCCTGGTACAAGGCCATCGCCACGGATATCTGGGGAGCTTGATGAGGTTCACCCCCTGAGATGCTGACGCGCCTTTCCCCTTGTCTCGCGGTGCTTCGCTTGCGGGAAGGGGGACGCCACCATCGCTGCGAGGCGGCTCTTGCTTGGTGGCTCTCACCTGCGCGCCGAAGGCCTGCACCAGTTGTATTTCAAGGCTGTACTTCCGCATGCCTTGCTTGAGTCATAGATATGTTGCTGTGGTGGTCCGTTTTTTTGCTGGGCGTGGCGTTTGGTGCGGCCGCGCGGCTGGGGCGTTTCTGCCTGCTGCGCGGTCTGCGCCAGCAACTGTGGCTGGACGCTGAAGTCGCAGCAGGCCAGACGCCTGCGCTGCAGGGCTTTGCCCTGGCGCTGGCCGTGGCCTTGCTGGCCTCGCAAGGCCTGAGCGCCCTGGGCCTGGTGGATCTCAAGCAGGCCGCGGTTGCCAGGTCCGGCTTTTCCATGCCTGCCGTGCTGACGGGCGGCGTCCTGTTTGGCATAGGCATGGTGCTGGCCCGCGCCTGCGGCGCGCGCTCACTGGTGCTGCTGGCCGGGGGCAATCTGCGCTCGCTGGTGACGGTGATTTTTCTGGCGCTCGGCGCACAGCTGGCCATGACCGGCGTGCTGACGCCCCTGCGCCAATGGCTGCAGGCGCTGGCTCCGCTCCCCTTGCCCCATGCCACGCTGCCCGGCTATCTGCCGGCCGGCGAAGCGGCTTCGGTGTTTGGCGCAGCGCTGCTGACCCTGACGCCGGCACTGCTGCTCCTTGCCTATGCGCTGCTGCGCCCCGCACTGCGCCAGAGCCCGCTGCAGCTGGCCAGTGCGCTGGTGATTGGCCTGCTGGTGGCCGCCGGCTGGTGGATCACGGCCCATGTGGATGTCGATCCCTTCGAGCCCGCCAGGCTCACATCGCTGAGCTTTGTCGGCCCGATTGCCGAAACCCTGCTGTATCTGCAGCTGTCCGTGGGTCGCGAACCCGGCATTGGCCTGGCACTGACAGCGGGCGTGCTCGCCGGTGCATTTTTCGCAGCGCTGGCCAGCCGCACGGCCCGCTGGGAAGGCTTTGATTCCACCGGCCGCCTGGCCGCCAGCGCGGGCGGCGGCCTGCTCATGGGTTTTGGCGGCGTGCTGGCCGCGGGCTGCTCCATAGGCCAGGGCCTGACGGGGCTGTCCACGCTTTCATTGGCCAGCTTTCCTGCCATCGCCGGCATCCTGCTGGGAGCACTGGGCGCACTGGCTCTGCAGCGCCAGCAATAGCGCTGGCTTCGCTTGGGTATTCGCCGATTCCGAATCAAAGCCAACTTCTAGAATCTCCAGCCACTAGCTCTGCTTGTGCCGCGTGTCGGCTGGGAGGGACTCTCATCCATTGCTGTGTGACCACAAAAACACGTTCAGAACGTCACACTCCCTGCGCTCAAGCCTGCTTTCCTTCGCCCCTGAATGCCGGAACTCAGTCCTCTGCCTAAGCGGCAGATCTGGACAGGCTGCGCAATTCAGGGCTGATGAATCGCCTGCGCCAACTCGGCAGGCCTTCACGCTTACAGGAGCAACGCCTATGCAACGTCGCCACTTTCTCCGGACTCCACCCGCCCTCGCCCTGGGAGCGGCCGCTGCCACCTCCTCGGCTTTTGCCGCGCCCGCCATCATCACGGGTCAGTCCCGTATCCTGCCGCGCCAGGGCAAGGGGCCGCGCATCGTGATCTGCGGCGGCGGCTGGGGCGGCCTCACGGCCGCACGCTATCTGCGCGAGCTGATTCCCAACTCCGAGGTGGTGCTGCTGGAGCGCAACCCCACCTTCTGGTCCGGCCCCATGAGCAACAAATGGCTGGTGGACATCGTGGGCACGGACTTTGTGAACCGCGACATGCTGCACCCGGCCAACAAATATGGCTACACCTTGCTGCAGACCGAGGTCACGGGCTTCGAGCGCGACAAGAAGCTGGTGCGCACGGCCCATGGCCTGATCGAATACGACTTCCTGATTCTCTCGGGCGGCATACGCAACGACTACGAAGCCTGGTTCGGCAACGACCAGCGCGCCATCGACTACACGCGCAAGCATTTCCCCAACGCCTATATTCCCAACCAGGAGATGCTGGCACTCAAGAGCAAGGTCAAGAACTTCAAGGGCGGCACGCTGGTGATGACCCTGCCGCCGCCGCCCCATCGCTGCCCGCCCTCGCCTTACGAGCGCGCCTGCCTGATCGCCTGGCATATCAAGAAGAACAAGATTCCCGGCAAGATCCTGATCCTCGACCCCAAGCCCAAGATTGCCCCCATAGGCGTGGGCTACAAGCAGGCTTTCGAGGAGCTGTACGCCGACATCATCACCCATGTGCCCAACGCCGGCGTCAAGGAGCTCGATCCGTTCAACAAGCAGATCAAGACCGCCGCGGGCGACTTCAAGTTCGACGATGCCATCCTCATGCCCCCGCACCAGGCGGCCGACATGGTGTGGCAAGCCGACCTGATCGGCAAGGACCCCACCACCGGCAAGCCCACGGGCTGGGCCGATATGCACAACCGCCTGTTCCACGCCAGGACCGACGACCGCGTGTACTTTGTCGGCGATCTGATGGGAGCGATCTCGCCCCAGTTCGGCCACTACCCCAAGAGCGGCCATGTGGCCAACTATGTCGGCAAGATCGTGGCCCAGAACATTGCCGAGCGCGTGGCCGGCAAGGAAGTCGTGGCCCGGCTGCCCGACAACCTCTGCTACATGATGGTCAACGGCGATCCGCAGGAAGAAATCTCGGTCAAGTTCGAATACGAGGTCGACGCCAGCGGCCAGGTCAACCAGACCCAGATCGATATGGATGTGCGCACCTCCGACCTAGTCAAGGAGGACTTCGCCTGGATCAACGGCAAGTTCCGCGACTTTCTCGCTATCTAAGACATGACGACAACCCACCATCTCACTCGCCGCCATTGGGTAGCCGGCACTGCGGCCCTGGCGCTGCCATCGGCCGTACTCGCCCAAGCCACCCAAGCCATCAATCCCGTGGCCAAGTCTGCCCTGGTCGGCCCGCTGGCACCCAACCCCGCAGAGTTCAAAAAGACCATGGAGCAGTTCAGCGGCGGCAAGCCCGCACAGGCCGATGGCCTGCTGCTCGATGTGCCCGTGCTGGCCGACAACCCCAGCGCCGTGCCCGTCAAGGTCAAGGTGACCCTGCCCATCACCGAGCAGGACTGGTGTGAGGAAATCATCGTGCTGGCCGAACTCAATCCTTCGCCGCTGACCTGCCGCCTGCAGTTCACGGCGGCAGCCGGCACGGCCGAGGCCGCGGTGCGCATACGCCTGTCCCAATCCCAGAACATCCATGCCCTGGCCCGCATGAAGAGCGGCAAGGTGCTGCAGGCCAAGCAAGCCGTCACCGTGGCCGCCAGCGGCTGCGGCATGTGAAGGAGTCGCCAAGATGAGTCAAGCCAAGCCACCGCGCATCTGGGTCAGCAATGCCAATCCCCAAAAAGGCGAAGTGCTGCGCGTGCGCGCGCAGATGGAACATGTGATGGAAAGCGGCCTGCGCACCGACCCGGCCACGGGCAAGTTGCGCCCGCGCAATATCGTCAGCCGCTTTGAAGCCAGGCTGGGCAACAGCCTGCTGTTCAGCTGGGAGCCCGGCATTTCGATTGCCCAGAATCCCTATATCGAATTCACCTTCCTGGCCCGCGAAAGCGGCGAGCTGCATATGCATTGGAAGGACGAACAAGGCCAGACGCTGAGCGCGCAAAAGGCGATTACCGTTGCCTGATCGCGCAAGCCCCTAGTAAGAAGCCCCGCCGGTGAATACCGCAGCGGGGCTTTTTACATGGCAGCCAGACGGCTCAGTTGCCCTGATAGCGCCCGGGCCGGTGGCTGATCCAGAGGAACACGCTCATGATCACGGCCGCCAGCACCGAATAGGCGACGCGCTCGAACGGCACGATGGCCAGCGCCAGCAGCACCACGCTGCAATCGATCAGCATCTGCACCTTGCCCGCACGGATGCCGTAGCGGTCCTGCAGATACAGCGAGACGATGGTGGCGCCGCCCAGGCTGGAATGGTGGCGCGCCAGGAACAGGCAGCCCGAGCCCATGAGCAGGCCGCCCGCGATGGCCGCATACAGCGGGTTCAGATAATCGATATGAATGAAGCGCGGCCCCACATCGGCCATCAGCGCCAGCATGGCCACGGACACAAAGGTCTT
Source organism: Comamonas sp. (assembly GCA_019236485.1). Lineage (GTDB taxonomy): Bacteria > Pseudomonadota > Gammaproteobacteria > Burkholderiales > Burkholderiaceae_C > Comamonas. The sequence continues at coordinate 14,413 of JAFAIY010000523.1, forward strand.
GAGCGTGAACTCCGGCCCCATGCGCTTCCAGGCAAACCAGTAGAACGGCAGATTGATCACGAAGAAGATGGCGCCGAACGGCAGGCCCGTCACATAGTGCAGCAGAAAGGCGACGCCGGCCGTGCTGCCCGTGAGCAGGCCGGCCTGGGCGAACAGCATCATGGTGATGGAGACGAACAGCGAGCCCGTGAACAGGGCCTGGGCGTCCTCGAAGCGGCCGTGGCGCAGCGCGGCGGCGGGAGACGAAGCTGCCGGCTCTAGCGCGGCAGCGGAAGTTAGCGGTGTGGACATGTCGGGGTAAGACAGCAAGTTGCATGCCGGAGAGCGGGATATGGCCCTCCGGACTCAACGGCGCAGATCGCGTCGGTGTTTACCCTGATTTTAAAAACATCACCGGCACGACGCTGTTGCACCCATGCCTATGAACCCATTATTTTTGTGCATTGCAGCACCCGAACCGGGCGGACCGTCTCAGCGCTGCTCGTCCTGCATTTTCTCGCGGCTGCCGCTGCGCAGTACCCGGCCGTCGGGGCCGAAGGTGACGGTGAACTCCATGCTGCGCGTGGGCGGATCTATCCAGTTCCAGTCCCAGTCGGTTTCCTGCTTGAGCTTGTAGGTCATCATCTTCGCGGGCTTGCCCAGCATGCGGCGCACCTCCTCCTCGCCCATGCCGGGCTCGATGCGCGCAAACACATGGGGTGCCAGCACCTGGCGCAGCGCACTCATCTTGCCGTCGGGGCCGATGGTGATCATGTAGTTCTTGGCGCCGGCAGGCTGGCGGTTGTATTCAAAGGTGCGCGAACCGTCCTGCTCGGGCCAGATGCGCTCGGGCTCGCCGAACCTGGCACGCACATCGGCCTCGGTGGACAGGCCCTCCTCCAGCTCCTTGATCTTCTGCTCGTCGCAGCCCATCAAGGCCAGAGTGCTGATCGCCGCGGCGGCCAGGGCCGCGGTCACACGGGAAAAAATATTCATGGGCTGAATCACAATGCTTGCCAGACGCTGTGCGGATTCTGACAGCATGCCGCTGCCGCGGAGCCGCCAGCATTGCAAACGCTTGTTAAAAACGGAGCCCCCTCATGAGTGCAGCCATAGAGCCACTGTTTTCCGCATTCGCCACCGCCGCCCGGGCTGCCTGGGAGCAGCAGGACAAATGGCTGCTCATCGACCCCGTCTATGAACAGCTCGAAACCCTGCAGGCCGCGCCTCTGGAGCAGGTCCTGCCCCGGATCCTGGCGCTGGTCGAGAGCTATCCCGAACTCGACTACGGCGGCCCGGGCCCGTTCGGCAGCCTGATCGAGGAACACCCCATGGCCGCCTATACCCCGGCCCTGCTGGCCTCGCTGGAGCGCCAGCCCAGCACCCAGGTCATAGGCTGGCTGGACCGCACCATGCGCGTGGACCCGGAGCTGCAGCGCCGCGACCCCAACCCGGTCGGCCCCGCCGAATTTGCGCTCGCACTGGAAAAAGTGCTGCAGCACCCGGGTGCGGCCCAGGACTGCAAGGAGTTTGCGCAGCTCTGCCTGAACGACCTCAAATAGCCGCCGCTACGAGTTTCATCCCCGAACGGCTAAAATTGCCGGTTCTGAGAGGTTTTACGCATATGTCTTTCTTCCGCCGCCCCGACTACCGTTCCGACACCACCAACTTCATCAACGACCTGAAGCAGCAAAAGCCCGAGCTGGACAAGCAGCAGGTGGCCGGCCGCGCCCTGCTGTGGGACAAGGATGTGAACGCCGAAGTCTGGGAAGACCTGCGCGCGGGCCGCGTGGAGCAGCAGCCCTACGTGTACCAGACCAACCACTCCTGATCCTCTCCATGAAATCAGCCTCGAGCGCTTATCTACCAGGCGCCTTCAGCTCTGTATTGCATAGCACGCAATGAGCGAGGCTGAAACCCAGGCCCAGTTGCCGGGCCCAGGCCCGGATGCCCCTGACTCGTCGCCCTCGGTGATCGACCAGGTGGCTTTGGCGCGTCTGTATGGCGAGCCGCTGTTTGCGCTGCCCCAGGATCTGTACATCCCGCCCGATGCGCTGGAGGTCTTTCTCGAAGCTTTCGAAGGCCCGCTGGACCTGTTGCTGTATCTGATCCGCAAGCAGAACTTCAACATCCTCGACATCCCCATGCTGGACGTGACGCGCCAGTACATGACCTATGTGGACGAGGTGCGCAGCCGCAATCTGGAGCTGGCCGCCGAGTATCTGCTGATGGCCGCCATGCTGATCGAGATCAAGTCGCGCATGCTGCTACCGCCCAAGAAGCAGGAAGACGGCGAGGAAGCCGAGGACCCGCGCGCCGAGCTGGTGCGCCGCCTGCTCGAGTACGAGCAGATGAAGCTCGCGGCCCAGCAACTGGGCCAGTTGCCCACCTACGGGCGCGACTTCCTGAAAGCCACGGTCTATATCGAGCAAAGCCTGCAGCCGCGCTTTCCCGATGTGGAGATCGGCGAGCTGCAATCGGCCTGGCGCGACATCCTCAAGCGCGCCAAGCTGGTGCAAAGCCACAAGATCACGCGCGAGGAGCTTTCGGTGCGCGAATACATGAGCCAGATCCTCAAGCAGTTGCAAGGCCAGCGCTTTGTGGAGTTCGAACGCATCTTCGACCCCGAGAAGGGCTCTACCGTGCTGGTGGTGACCTTCATCGCCATGCTGGAGCTGGCCAAGGAAACCCTGATCGAGATCACCCAGGCCGAGGCCTATGCGCCTATCTATGTGCGCCTCGCCTACACCCCGGTCTAAGGCCTAGCACGGCGGCGCTGTAACCCTATGGCGCGCAGGCCGCCCAGCAAGGACTTACATTCGCTTTAACAGCGCAAGCGCAATCCTCAGCGACATCCTTGACATGACATACAGCGTCAAAGAAATTTTCTACACCTTGCAGGGCGAAGGCGGCCAGGCCGGCACGCCCGCCGTGTTCTGCCGTTTTGCCGGCTGCAATCTCTGGACCGGCCGCGAGCAGGACCGCTCCAGCGCCGTCTGCCGGTTCTGCGATACCGATTTCGTGGGCACGGACGGCACGCTGGGCGGCAAGTTCGCCACGGCCGACGAACTGGCCGAGCGCATCCTGGCCCAATGGCCGGCACAGGACAGCCGGCACCGCATGGTGGTGCTGACCGGCGGCGAGCCGCTGCTGCAGGTCGATGCCGCGCTGATAGCCGCGCTGCATGCGCGGGGCTTTCGCATCGCCGTGGAGAGCAACGGCACGGTGGCCGCGCCCGAAGGCATAGACTGGCTGTGCATCAGCCCCAAGGCCGGAGCGGACTGGATCCAGCGCAGCGGCCAGGAGCTCAAGCTGGTCTGGCCCCAGCCGGGCTTCGAGCTGCAGGACATCGTGGCCGGCACCCGGTTCGAGCATTATTTTCTGCAGCCCATGGACAACGCCGGCCAGCAGGCCAATATCGCGGCCTGCATAGAGCAGTGCCTGCAGCATCCGGCGTGGCGGCTCAGCCTCCAGACCCACAAGCTCACCGGAATTAGATGACCCTCCTGAGTCGCTTCGCGCCTTCCCCCCAGGGGGACGACGGCCTTTGCTGCGGGGCGGCGTGGCCGGCCCAGGCCCTTGCTGGCCGTCCGCCATGGGGTCCGTGCCCAACCCAAAGGCCGAAGGCAATGCTCAGCGTCACAGACAACTGATATGCAGTTCACCGTTCACCAGCGTTTTTTCTTCGATGCAGCCCACACACTGGAGCGCGCTATCGAGACCGAGGGCAGCCGCCGCATCCACGGCCACACCTACTATGCGGAGGTCAGCGTCACCGGCCCGCGCAATCCCGACAACGGCATGGTCATCGACCTCGGCCATCTGCGCGCGCGCCTGGAGCTGCTGCGCCAGCAGCTAGACCACCATTTCCTCGACGAGATCCCCGGCCTGGGCAAGCCCACGCTGGAGAACCTGAGCCTGTTCATCGCCAATGCCCTGGCCGACCTGCAGCCCGCGCCCAGCCGCGTGCGCGTCTGGCGCGACAGCATAGGCGACGGCTGCGTGCTCGACCTCGCGTAAATCACCGGCCCGCCTAGGCCATTTGCGTTGGCGCCCGCGCATCGCTTGTGAAAGAATGCGCGCCGACCGATGCCCGCGGCCTCGCTGGCAGACAAGAATCAAGCCACTTTAAACTGGAGACATCATGTTCCGCACCATGCTCAAGTCCAAGATCCACCGCGTCAAGACCACGCAGTGCGAGCTGCACTACGAAGGCTCCTGCGCCATCGACGAAGACCTGCTGGACGCCGCCAATATCGCCGAGAACGAACAGGTCCATATCTGGAACATCGACAACGGCGAGCGTTTTGTGACCTATGCGATCAAGGGCCAGCGCGGCAGCGGCATGATCTCCGTCAACGGCTCGGCCGCGCGCCGCGCCGCCGTGGGCGACCTGCTCATTATTGCGAGCTTCGCCCAGGTCCATGAGAACGATGTGGCCGAGCACCAGCCCCAGCTGGTGTTCGTGGACGACAGCAACAAGCAGGTCGAGCTGCGCCACAAGGTTCCCACCCAGATGTTGTAATCCCTTGTTTCCGCAACACGAAGGAATACCATGCCCCATCTGCACATCGAATACACCGACAACCTGAGCGGCCTGAACGAGCGCGAACTCATGCGCGAACTCAACGCCGTGATCTGCGCCCATCCCACGGTCAGCGACGAGGCCGACGTCAAGTCCCGCATCGCCCGCCTCTCCAGCTACTACATAGGCAACCAGCCCGAGAACCGCGGCTTTGTGCATGTGCTGCTGCAGCTGATGGCGGGCCGCAGCGAGCAGGCCAAGAAGGAAATGTCGGAAGGCCTGGCCGCCGTGCTGCGCCGCGTGGTGCCCCAGGCCGAAGGCATCATGGTGCAGCTCAGCGTGGACGTGGCCGATATGGACAAGGCCACCTACTTCAAGGGCCGCCTGTAAGCGCGCACGCGCTCTAGAAACTGTCCATGCGCAGCCGCCCCGCGGCTTGACAGACCGGAGCCCAGGAGTAGTCTGCAATGCTCCGGAACTCCCGAGGAGGCTAGCCATGGACTCCAGCGTACCCGCCGACCAGCTGCCGCTGCAGCGTCTGTACCACTGGGAGCGGCAAGCGCCGCAGCGCATCACCCTGAGCCAGCCCCTGGACGGCGGCCGCCTGCAGGAGTTCACCTGGGCCCAGGTCGCCGACGGCGCGCGCCGCATGGCCGCGCATTTGCGGGCACAGGACTGGCCGCCCGGCTCCGCGGTGGCCATAGTCTCGAAAAACTGCGTCTGGTGGCTGCTCAGCGACCTGGCCATCTGGATGGCGGGCCATGTCTCGGTGCCGCTCTACCCCACGCTGACGCCCGCGAGCATCGCGCAGCTGCTCGAGCACAGCGGCGCGCGCGCCTGCTTCATAGGCAAACTAGACGGCTGGGAAAGCATGTGCACGGGCATCGCCGCCGACCTACCCTGCATCGCCTATCCGGTTGCGCCCGAGGATGCCCGCCTGCGCTATGAGGGCTGGGACGCGATCTGCACACGCACCCTGCCGCTGGCCAGCGAGCCCGTGCGCGATGCGCAGGAGCTGGCCACGCTGATGTATACCTCGGGCACCACGGGCCAGCCCAAAGGCGTGATGCACAGCTTCGCCACGCTCGCCTGGGCCGCCCACGCGGGCAACCAGCGCCTTGCGCTGCACGCCGAGGACCGCATGCTGTCCTATCTGCCGCTGGCCCATATGACCGAGCGCCTGCTGGTCGAGCATGGCTGGCTGATTTCGGGCATGCATCTGTTCTTCGCCGAAAGCCTGCAGACCTTTGCGGCCGACCTGCGGCGCGCCAGGCCCACGGTGTTCTTCTCGGTGCCGCGGCTATGGGTCAAGTTCCAGCAGAACATCCATGCCAGGCTGCCGCCCCAGCGCCTGGACCGGCTGCTGGGCACGCCGCTGCTGGGCCGGCTGCTGCGCCGCAGGATTCTGCACACCATGGGGCTGGACCGCTGCCGCCTCGCCGCCGGCGGCGCCGCCCCCATGCCGCAGGCCCTGCTGGCCTGGTACCGTGGCCTGGGCTTGCCCATCGCCGAAGGCTATGGCATGACGGAGGTCGGGATCTCGCACACCACCTTGCCGGGCCGCAATCAGGAGGGCAGCGTGGGCCCGGCCCTGGAAGGCGTGCACACCCGCGTCGATGCCCAGACCAGCGAGCTGCTGCTGCACAGCCCGGCCCTGATGCTTGGCTACTACAAGGAGCCGCAGCTGACGCGAGCAGCTTTCACCGAGGACGGCTGGCTGCGCACCGGCGATCAGGCCAGCGAGGATGCCAGCGGCTGCCTGCGCATCACGGGCCGGGTCAAGGATCAGTTCAAGACCAGCAAGGGCAAATACGTGGCGCCCGCACCGATCGAGGACCGGCTGGCCATGCATCCGGCCGTCGAGGCCTGCCTGGTGACCGGCGCCAATCTGGCCCAGCCGCTCGGCCTGGTGCTGCTGTCGCCCGAAGCTCTGGCCCGGGCCGGCGACGCCCAGCACAGGCCGCAGCTGCTGGCCTCGCTGGCCCGGCATCTCGACGAGCTCAACACCCGGCTAGACCCGCACGAGCGCCTGGACCGCCTGGTGCTGCTGCAAACGCCCTGGAGCGTGGACAACGGTCTCGTCACACCGACATTCAAGCTCAAGCGCCAGTCCATCGAGGCCCTGTACGCGCCCCAGCTGGCGCAGTGGGCAGCGGCGCGCGAGCCCGTGTTGTTCGGGGACTGATGGGAAGCACACGGCCCGCGACGCATTCGGCTACAGTGCTGCGGCCGCCATCCCCGCTGCACCGACACTTCCACCCCATGAGCACGCCCGACCCCAGACCCTTCTTGCGCGCCCGCTGCCCGCACTGCCACCGGGCGCTGCGCACCTGCATCTGCGCTCTGGCGCAGACCGTGCCCCATGAGGCGGAAGTCCTGATCCTCATGCACCCTCTGGAAGTGCACGAGGCCAAGGGCACGGGCCATCTGCTCCATCTCTGCCTGCCGCGCAGCCGCGTGCTGGTGGGCGAGCAATGGCCGGCCGATGCGCTGCAGGAGGCCCTGCATGGCGACTGGGCGCTGCCCGGCCGGGACTCGGCGCGCCACAGCCTGCTGCTCTACCCCGAGACCGATACTCAGGATGCGGCCCTGGGCCTGCGGACTTCAGCGCCGCTGCCACAGCCCTGGCCCTGTGCCGCGCGGCAGCTGCGCCTGGTGATCATCGACGGCACCTGGCGCAAAAGCCGCAAGATGCTCTACCTCAACCCCGCTCTGCAGGCCTTGCCGCGCCTGCCGCTGCACGATGTTCCCGCCAGCGGCTACGCCATCCGCAAGGCCCAGCAACCGGGCCAGCTCTCCACCTTCGAAGCCGCGGCTCTGGCCCTGGCCCAGTTGGAGGGCTGGGGTCAGGCCGGCCAAGCAGCGCAGACCCTGGCCCGGGTATTCGAGAGCTTTGTGGCCGGCCGCATGCAGCGACCCGCGCACTGAAAAGAAAAAACCTGCGGGTGGGCCCGCAGGTTAGGCATCTGGATCTGTGGCGCTCAGCGGTTGGCCGTCAGCTCGGGCACTTCGGCGGGCTTGCCGCCGTCCTGGGTGACCAGGGTAGGAGCGCTGCGCTCGCCCTTGTCGCGGCGTCGTTCGGCCCGCAGGCTGTCGTCGGGCTGGGGCGCCACATAGAGGCTGTCACGGGTGTTCTTCTGCACTGCAATGGCGCCGAATAGGGCCAGCGCAAAAGCCATGGCGTAAAAGCCTTTTTCGCTGAGCTGCAGCGTGGCATTGAACAGGCCCGCACCCAGCAGCAGCACCGCGATGAGCAGCGCCACCCAGCTGATGCCGTAATAGATGCCGGTGACGGAAATGCCTTCCAGTTTGTCGCGCACGGTTTTCTGCAGCGAGATGGCCGAGTACAGGCCCAGCACCAGCACCGCAAAGTAATAGCCTTTTTCGTTGAGCTGCATGCCCGCGTTCCACAGCCCGACCATGAAGGCGACGATGCCCAGCAACAATGCGGCCCAGGACGCGCCCACAAAGGCGGATGAAGGCTTGTTGCCCGATACAGCTTGGGAATTCACTGACTTGCTCCAGAAGTTGTGGTGTGCCGATCATATAAAGGCCGGCTGCACTTTCACACATCTTCCATAAAAGTATTACGCAGCGATACTTGGCGGACCGTCCCTCACTCGGCAAATGCATAGCGCACCAGCGCAAAGCACAGGGCGAACAGGAAACCGTAGCAAAACCGGTTGATGCGCAGCAGAGGCTCGCCCCTGCGTGCCCTCCAGGCGCCCATGGCCGCCATCAGCCCGCCCACGGCAAGCGGCGTGAGCGCCAGATTGAGCAGGCGCAGCGGCCCCTCGGGCGTCAGATGATGGGAGAGCAGCAACAGGCTCAGCGCGCCGAAGAGGGCGCCAAAAATCGCGTAGCCCGGAGCGGCAAGCCAGGGCCTGGGCGGCCGGCGAAACGGCTCGGCCACGGAATGCAGGCCCAGCTCCAGCAGGACTTCGCCCGCGGCCTGCAGCGCAAACTCGCCCAGAGCCTCAAACAGCAGCTCCAGCACCCGCTTCAGTCTTCCGTATCGGCATCATCCTCTTTCATGGCCTCATCCAGTGCCTGCTGCACATGGGGCGGCATGCCTTCTTCCCAGCCCTGCTCGTCGACATAGGTGTAGATGTCGGGCTGCACGCCGGGCACGGCCTTCAGCATGGCGGCCGGGATTTCCCATTTGGCCTCGCCGTTCTTGACGGCTTCGCTGGTCCAGTCGTAGCCCGGGTGTTTGTCATTGCCCGTGGGCGAGGCCAGGTCGTTGGCGGGGTCCCAGCCGATGCTGGCGGGCGCCAGATCGCCGTCTTCAAAACGCTGGGCCAGCGCATGGATGCGCCCCCAGCCCGCACGGTTGATGCTGGGCACCTTGTCCGGCGTCGCGTAATGCTGGAGGTAGCCGGGCTGCTGATACCAGTACAGGGCCTTGGCCACGGCGGGCTCGAGCTTGGGCTGCTTGATGATCCAGTCCACCAGCGCGCCGTTGCCGTCGTAGTTCATGGTGGTGACCACGGCCAGCCACTCCACGGGGGTCGCGGTGGAGAGGAACTCCTTCATCAGATCCAGATACAGTTCATCAAAGTCAGCGTCATCCATGGTTTGATCTCCCGCGGTTTGGCAGCCCCGCAACAATAGCAAACCCTCGCTAACCGATCAAACGAGCATCCAGCCAGCCACGCAGGCTATTGATGAAAGCCCAGGCCGTGACGCGTGGCACATCGTCGAGGCGCACCAGTTGCTCCGCCAGCCGCCCCTGCGACAGGGCCAGTGCGCGGCCCACGCCGGGCAGCAAGCCGCAGCTCAGCGGCGGCGTGACCCAGCGGCCATCGAGCTGCATGGCGATATTGCCGCGCGTGCCTTCGGTGATTTCGCCGCTTTCGTTGTGCAGCACCATGTCGAAGACCTCGGCGCTGCGGGGCCGGAAAGCATCGTACTGGGCGCGCACCGAGGTCTTGAAGCGCACGGCGTCGCTGTGCGCCACGGCATTGGGTATGGGTTGGCGCGCCAGCTCCAGCTGCACCGGCTCGGGCGTGGGCAGCAGGGGCTCGGCCGTGATGATGAGCGCACCGCCGGCCTGCAAGGCCAGTCGCACGCGCCAGTCGCCGCGCTCATGGGTCTGGGCCAGGCGCTGCATATCGCTCTCCAGCTGCATCTGCATCAGCGGGTAGCGGAAGTGGCCGGCCGCGATCTGCAGCCTGGCCCAGTGCAGCGGCCAGTTTTGCCAACGCCCGTCTTTCAGGGCCAGGGTTTCCAGGATTTCAAAATTCGTGTTCATGCTGAGACATCTTGGGCCAGCCCATGCAGAAACGCCTGCTTGTGTTGCCATTCCATCCATTCGTCCGCGGCCCTGGCGCTGGCCGTGATGCCGCTGCCTATGCCGCAGCTCAGGCGGCCGCCTTCCAGCACCACGGTACGGATGGGAACGTTGAATGTAGCGTGAATGCGCCCCGGCGCAAGCCCCGGCCGCACGACGCCCAGCGCGCCGCAGTAGACGCCGCGCGGCTGCGGCTCCAGCTCGCGGATCAGGCGCATGGCCTGGCGCTTGGGCGCGCCGGTGATGGAGCCGCAGGGGAACAGCGCGGCAAACACATCGCCTAGCCTCACGCCGGCGCGGGTCTGCGCCACCACGTCCGAGGTCATCTGCCAGACCGCCGGCAGCGCCTGCACCTGGAACAGCTGCGGCACCTTCACGCTGTGCGGCACGGCGATGCGCGAGAGGTCGTTGCGCAGCAGGTCCACGATCATCACGTTCTCCGCCCTCTCCTTGGGCGACTCGCGCATGGTCTGCGCCGCACTGGCATCGGCCTCGGGCGTCTTGCCGCGGGCCGCCGTGCCCTTCATGGGACGGGTCAGAATCCGCTCGCCGTCCCAATCGAAGAACAGCTCGGGCGAGACGGACAGCACCTGCATCCGGCCGCTGTCCACCAGCGCCGCATAGCCTCCAGGCTGGGAGCGCTGCAGGCGCGCGAACAAGGCCTGGGCCAGTTCCGAGGGGTCGAGAGCATCCGCCCCGCCAAGCTCGGCCCGCAAGGGAGCGGTGTAATTGATCTGATAGCACTCGCCGGCGGCAATGGCTGCATGGATGCGCGCGATATGCGCGTCGAACTGCGCACGCTGCAGAGCGGCCCGCCACTGCACGGCCGGGACCTGCAGCGTGGGCGGCTTGGGCTCGGCCGCCAGCGGCCCCTGGTGCACGCCGAACCAGGCCAGAGGCTGTCCCGGAAGGCCCGCATGCACGGCGTCCGCATAGGCCGCATCAAAAGCGCTGGCCGCCTCATAGGCCAGCCAGCCCACGCACCACAGGCCCTGCTCGGCCGCCTGCTGCACGGCCTCAAGCACGGCGGGCACCTCATGGTGCTGGTAGGCCGCCAATACCTGCTGCGGCGCGCCAAAGCCGTGGCGCAGGCGCGCCGCATCGGCCTGCCAGGGGGCGCTGAAATCAAGAATGGTCTTCAAACAAACAACCTGCCAACGCAGCATCAATATGCGCCGAATGCTATCAAGCTTGATAGCCCCTAAGGCGAATAGGCCGGCACAACAAAAAAGCGCGCTGCAGGAATGAATCCTCCAGCGCGCATCCACCAAGGGTATCGCCTCTTGCGACGACTACAGAAAAAAGCCAGCAGGCTATCTGTTGCTCGGGTGCCGCGACTCATACCTGGCCACGGCCGCCGTGTAGTCGGGGCTGGCCAGCAGGCGCTGGTATTCGGCATAGGCCTTGCGGTATTCGGCGCTTTGCTCCGACTCTATATAGCCCATGGGCGAAGGCAGATAACCCAGGCCCGAACGCTGGAACATTTCCAGATCGGCCATTACCTCCGCGCGGCTCTTGGCGGGAGCAGCAGCCACGGACTGGGGAACATCCTGGGCCATGGCAGCAGCAGCGCCGGCTGCCAGTGCAGCGGCGACAAACAAGCTGGTGATGGGGCGCATTTTCAATCCTTTCAACGTCGCCGCAGCGGGCAGGAAATCTGCCTCGCAACGGGATGGATCAACTATGCGCTCCGGGTCTGCGGACCGTCTGTGCGTTTTCTCACGCAAAAACCAATTTCACATGGCAAAAAATCAACGCGCTTCCTCGAGCAGCACGCGCAGGCCATCCACATGGCAGATGCGCAGATTGCGGCCCTCGCGCCTGAGCAGGCCCAGTCGCGTCAGCCGCGACATCTCGCGCGCGACCTCCTCGCGGCTGGTGCCCAGCATCAGCGCCAGATCGTTTTGCCGCGGCGCGGGCGACAGCAGGGCCTGCTCGCCCTCGATGCCCGCATGCTCGGCCTGCTCCAGCAACTGGGCATGCAGGCGCCCGCGCACCGACAGAGTGCCCAGGCTGACCACGCGCCGCGCCAGCACGCCGGTCAGCTCGCTCAGATGCTGAACCACGGCCCGCATGACCAGAATCTCGCTCATGATCAGCGCCTCGAGCTCTTCATTCGATAGCGAGGCCACCAGGCTGGCCTGCATGGCATGCACTTGCACCGAGACCTGCGGCTGCGGCGGCGCAAAGGCGCCGAAGAAGAACCCAGGCTCCACATGCCCGAAGACCATGGCGCGGCCGCTGGCGCTGTAGCTGCCGAGGCTGAGCATGCCGCCGACCAGCACATACATGCGCCGGTCGGTATAAGGGCCATGCAGCATCTGCCCGGGCTCGAGTCTGTGCCACCGGCATTGCGTGGCCAGAACGGCCAGTTTTTCGTCGGACAGCGACTGCAGCCAGCTGACGCTGCGCAAACCCTGCCAGGAGGCACCCGATGGAAATTCCTGCGCGGCAATAGGCATACACAACCTCATGCTGGAAAAGACGGAACGCCGCACGGCCTCGCCATACAGCAGCGCACATGGTATCGGAGCCGCCGCCGGACATGGTCTGTTTGCGGTTGTCCTGCCGGCCCGGCATCGCATAGACTCGCGAGCGATTTGCCCCATCGGCCGACCCATACCTAGACAAAGGAGACCGCATGTCCGCCACCACCGCCGGCACCCCCTACGGCACCATCCCTCCCGCATCGCCGCTGCCCCAGCGCCGCCCCGTCAGCCTGCCGCGCCTGGCCCAGATGCGCGCCGCCGGCGAGAAGATCACCATGCTCACCGCCTATGACGCCACTTTTGCGGCCGTGGCCGACTCGGCCGGAGTCGAGTGCATTCTGGTCGGCGACTCCCTGGGCATGGTCTGCCAGGGGCTGCACAGCACCGTGGGCGTCTCGCTCCAGGACATGGTCTACCACACGGCCAGCGTGACCCGCGGCCTGCACCGCGCCCAGGCCACGGCCTGGGTGATCGCCGACATGCCCTATGGCAGCTATGCCGAAAGTCCCGAGCAGGCCCTGCGCAACGCCTGCCAGCTGATGCAGGCCGGCGCCCACATGGTCAAGCTCGAAGGCGGCGGCTGGACCGCGCCCACGGTGCGCTTTCTCGTCGACCGCGGCGTGCCCGTCTGCGCCCACCTGGGACTGACGCCCCAGACCGTGCATGCACTGGGCGGCTACCGCGTGCAGGGCAAGGACGCCCAGGCCGCGGCCACGCTGCGCCAGCATGCGCTGGAGCTGCAGGATGCGGGCGCTGCCATGCTGGTGCTGGAGATGGTGCCCGCCGCCCTCTCGGCCCAGCTGACCGCCGAGCTTCCCGATTGCCACACCATAGGCATAGGCGCGGGCAACGGCACGGCCGGCCAGGTACTGGTGCTGCACGACATGTTGGGCGTGAACCTGGGCAAGATGGCCAAGTTCGTGCACAACTTCATGGCCGATGCGGGCAGCGTCAAGGGCGCCATGGAAGCCTATGTCAAGGCCGTCAAGGATGGCAGCTTCCCCGACAACGCGCTGCACGCCTGGTAAGCCTTAGGATTGCGCTTTTCCCGCTTAGCGAGTTAGCCCCGTCATGCAAATCGTCCACACCATCGCCGACCTGCGCGCCACCCTGGCCGGCCGCGGCCGCCCCGCTTTCGTGCCCACCATGGGCAATCTGCACGAGGGACATCTGTCTCTGCTGCGCCTGGCCCGTCAGCATGGCGAGGTGAGCGTGGCCAGCATTTTCGTCAACCGCCTGCAGTTTCTGCCGCACGAGGATTTCGACAGCTATCCGCGCACCTTCGAGGCCGACTGCGCCAAGCTGGAGGCCGAAGGCTGCGACATCGTCTTCGCACCCGGGGAAAAAGACCTGTACCCCGAGCCCCAGACCTTCAAGGTCCAGCCCGATCCGCAGCTGGCCGACATCCTCGAAGGCCATTTCCGCCCCGGCTTTTTCACGGGCGTATGCACCGTGGTCATGAAACTGTTCCAGGCCGTGTTCGCCACCAGCGGCGGCGGCGCGGCCGTGTTCGGGCAGAAGGACTATCAGCAGCTGATGGTGATACGCCGCATGGTGCAGCAGTTTGCCCTGCCCATAGACATCATTGCCGCCAGCACCGCGCGTGCCGGCAGCGGCCTGGCCTTGAGCTCGCGCAACAGCTACCTCAGCGACGAACAGCG
>JAFAIY010000532.1 GCA_019236485.1 Comamonas sp.
CGGATTCTGTTGTAAATCCGGGCCCCACGCTTGTGCCGCCGCACCCGCCTTGTATGCTCGGACCGATCAAGCTACGCACACCGATTCATGACCTGGCTGCTGCTGACTCTCCACGTACTGCTGATTGCCGGCTTCGGCCTGCGCATCTTGCTGCGCAGCGATATGCGGCCCGACGTGCGTCTGGCCTGGCTCATGGTCATCGTGCTGCTGCCCTATGTGAGCTGCCTGCTGTACTTTCTGTTCGGCGAGGTGGCACTGGGCCGCGTGCCCGGCAAGAAGCGGCTCAGCGTAGGAGAGTTCTGCCAGGTCCGCGGCAGCGGCGTGGCGGCGGCCGCCCCCGCGGACTGCAGCGGCGCCGGCATTCCCGCCCAGTGGCAGCCCGCTTTCCGCTATGCCTCCTCCATCAACGGCTTCCAGGTCCTGCCCGGCCACCAGGCCAAGCTGATGAGCGACGGCGCCGAGGCGCGTGCACAGATGCTGGCCGATATGGAGGCTGCCAGCCATGAGATCAATGTGCTGTACTACATCTGGCTAGACGACCAGACCGGCACCGAGCTTGCGCAGGCGCTGATCCGCGCCGCGCGGCGCGGCGTGACCTGCCGGGCCATGGTCGACGGCCTGGGCTCGCGCGCGCTGATTCAATCAGACCTGTGGCAGCAGATGCAGCTAGGCGGCGTGCACCTGGCCGTGGCCCTGCCCATCAGCCACCCGCTCAAGGTCATGCTGACCAGCCGCATCGATCTGCGCAACCACCGCAAGATCACGCTGATCGACGGCCGGATCACCTATTGCGGCAGCCAAAACTGTGCCGACGAGGCCTTCCGCCTCAAGCCGCGCTTCGCCCCCTGGGTGGACATCATGCTGCGCCTGCAAGGCCCGCTGGTGGCGCAGATGCAGCAGGCGTTTGCGAGCGACTGGGCGCAGTCCGATGCCGGCGTGGCGCCCCCCTCCATCGCCGCGGCCACGGCGCAGGCCGGAGGCTTCGGCGCCGTAGGCATTGCTGAAGGCCCTACCGAGCGCCCCCGCTCCACGCCGCAGCTGGTCGCCAGCCTGCTGGCCTGCGCGCGCCAGGAGGTGGTGATCTCCACGCCCTACTTCGTGCCCGACACCACGGTGCTGGATGCCCTGTGCACCGCGGCCTGGCGCGGCGTCCAGGTCACGCTGATCCTGCCCGCACGCAATGATTCGTGGATCGTCGGCGCCGTAAGCCGCAGCCATTACTGGCGCCTGCTCACGGCGGGCGTGCAGATCTACGAGTTCCGCCCCGGCCTGCTGCATGCCAAGACCCTGTGCCTGGACGGCTCGGTCAGCCTGATCGGCTCCACCAATCTGGACCTGCGCAGCTTTGACCTGAACTTCGAAAACAATGTGCTCCTGCACGACGAGGCCACCACCCAGGCCATCCGCCAGCGGCAGCAAAGCTATATCCGCGAATCCCATGCGGTGACGCTGGAACAGGTGCGCGCCACCCCCTGGTGGAAGCGCATCTGGGACAACCTGCTGGGCGCCCTGAGCCCGGTGCTGTAGACCCTGCCAACGCACCACGCGCGTGCATGCCGTCCGGCCGCCCTGCACCAAGGCGGCTCATCCCCCGATTTCATGCACGCAAGTCAGGGCTGATCCTCTTTGGAGTTGCGGAAATCTGCAGGAATACCCTCTTCTGGCACGGCTTTCGCTTGCCTACATTCTTGTATGCAAGTTGCAAACCTGCTTGCATACAAGATTCCACAACTTGCGAAAGACGACTATGCGCCGCTTTGTCAGATCACTGTTCGGACAGGTGGTGATCGCACTCATACTGGGTGTGCTCGCCGGACTGCTGGCCCCTGAATGGGCCGTGAAACTCAAACCCCTGGGCGATGGCTTCATCAAGCTGATCAAGATGATCATCCCCATACTGGTGTTCTGCGTGGTCGTGCACGGCATCGCCGGCGCGGGCGACCTCAAGCGTGTGGGCCGGGTGGGCGTGAAGGCCCTGATCTACTTCGAGGTGCTGACCACCATCGCCCTGGGCCTGGGCCTGGTGCTGGCCTTTGTGTTCGAACCCGGCGTCGGCATGAACGTGGACACCAGCAAGCTCGATGCCTCGGCCATGGCCGCCTATGCCAGCAATGCCGACAAGCTGACCAGCGGCGGCACGGTAGACTTTTTGATGAAGCTCATTCCCGGCACCGTGGTGGAAGCCTTCGCCAAGGGCGACGTGCTGCAGGTGCTGCTGTTCGCCGTGCTGTTCGGCTGCGCGCTGACCCTGCTGGGCGAACGCGGCAAACCCGTCTCCGAACTCGTGGACACGCTGTCCATGGCCCTGTTCAAGGTCATGGGCATCATCATCAAGCTGGCGCCGCTGGGCGTGCTGGGCGCCATCGCCTTCACCGTGGGCCAGTACGGCATAGGCTCGCTCAAGCAGCTGGGCATGCTGGTGGCGCTGTTCTACCTCGCGGTGCTGATCTTCGTGTTCGTGGTGCTGGGCCTGGTGATGCGCCTCTCGGGCTTCAGCCTGATCAAGCTGCTGCGCTATCTGCGCGAGGAACTGACCATAGTCTTCGCGACCACCTCGTCGGACAGCGTGCTGCCCCAGGTCATGAGCAAGCTGCGCAATATGGGCGTGCGCGACTCCACCGTGGGCCTGGTGATTCCCACCGGCTACTCGTTCAACCTGGACGCGTTCTCCATCTACATCACGCTGGCCGCGGTCTTCATCGCCCAGGCCACCAACACCCCGATCAGCATGTCCGACCTGCTGACCATTCTGGCCATCGCGCTGGTGACCTCCAAGGGCGCTCACGGCGTGCCGGGCTCGGCCATCGTGGTGCTGGCCGCCACC
>JAFAIY010000623.1 GCA_019236485.1 Comamonas sp.
AGCTTCTGGAACTTGTTGGGATCCTTGAGGAAGTCCACGACCTCCTTGACCTCTTCCTTGGCCTCGTCGCAGCCCGCCACATCGGCGAAGGTCACGGTATTGTTGTTCTCGTCCAGCATGCGCGCCTTGGACTTGCCGAAGCTGAAAGCTCCGCCCTTGCCGCCGCCCTGCATCTGTCGCATGAAATAGACCCAGACCCCGATCAGCAGCAGCATCGGGCCCCAGCTCACGAGCAGAGTCATGAGCAGCGAGCCTTCTTCGCGCGGCTTGACGTCGAACTTGACGTTGTAGTTGATCAGATCACCCACCAGACCGCGGTCCAGATAGGTGGCTGTGGTGCGGACCTTGCGGTCGTCGGTGGTCGTGGCAAGGATCTCGGTGCCACCAGCACCGTCCTGGATGGTTGCGCTCTTGATGCGATTGCTGCGCACCTGCTCCAGGAATTCCGAGTAGCCAACATGGGTGGCACCGCCAGCACCACGGGTGTCAAACTGTTTGAACACCGTAAACAGCACCATGGCGATGACCAGCCAGACGGCGATTTTTGAAAACCACTGATTGTTCAAGCGGGGCTCCAAAGGAATATTCAGACGTAAGGCCCGGAGGGTCTCCGAACCTAATTGAGGTTCATTTTAGGTGTTTCAAGCATTCAAGCCGTCTATTTCCCCCTATAGCGGCCATAGAAGGAATGCGGGTTTGCGGAAAATCAGCGCTAAGTCAATGTTTTTCCTAGGATTTACACCATAGACCGCAGGACTTTGCTGCAGCGCTCCATGGGGTCAATGCAGCGCCGATGCCGTATGGCATCTCATGCCGGGTGCTTGAGTCCCATGCCGACCAGAAAGATCTCGGCCGACCTGTCGCGCGAGGCCTTGGGCTTGATGGGCTTGACCACCTTGAAAGTCTGCTTGAAAAGGTCTACCAGCTCGTTGTAGCCACTGCCATGGAACAGCTTGACCACCAGAGCGCCCTCGGGCTTCATATTGTGCAGGGCGAAGTCCACCGCCATCTCGATGAGCACGGCAACGCGCGCGGCATCGGTCGAGGCGTGGCCGGAGAGATTGGGCGCCATGTCCGACACCACCACATCGGCCTTGCCGCCGCCCATGGCCTCTTCCAGCTGCGCCAGCACTTCGGGCTCGCGAAAATCGCCCTGAATGTAGTGCACGCCTTCGATGGGCTCCATGGGCAACAGGTCCAGAGAGATGATGCGGCCGTTGAGCGCCCCCACCGCAGCGCCACTGGGCGAGAGGCGCCGGCGCACATACTGGCTCCAGGCGCCCGGCGCGCAGCCCAGGTCCACCACGGTATACCCGGGCTGGATCAGCTTGAGCGACTCGTCAATTTCCTTGAGCTTGTAGGCCGCGCGTGCACGATAGCCGTCCTTCTGTGCGGCTTTCACATACGGATCATTGATGTGATCGTGCAGCCAATTCTTATTGACCTTCTTGCTTTTGGTTTTCGTTTTCATGCCTGAATTCTCGCAGCCTTGATAATACGGGGATGCCCCAAATTGAATTAACTCCCGCAGAGCGCCGGGAACACCGCGCCGAAGCCCACCATCTGGACCCCGTGGTTCTCATCGGTGGTGATGGTCTGACCGCCGCCGTCCAGAAGGAAGTGGACGCCGCCCTCAATGCCCATGGTCTGATCAAGGTCCGTGTTTTCAGCGACGACCGTACAGGCCGCGAACAGATCTACCAACAGCTGTGCGACGAGCTCAATGCCGCCCCGATCCAGCATATCGGCAAGCTGCTGGTGCTGTGGCGCCCTATGCCCGAGAAGGAAAAGCAGTATGACGAGGACCGCAAGCCCGGTCCGCGCGATGTCAAGGTGCTCAAGTTCGGCCGCGCCGGCCAGAAGCCCGAGGTCAAGCAGCTGCGCGTGCTGGGCAACCAGCGCCTGACGGCCGGCGGCACCATCAAGCGCGCCAAGCCCAAGCAGAAATCGGTCAAAAAAGGCCGCCAGGACTGAGCCGCACTGGCCAGCCGTTCGTCATTTTCTCTTCGCTGAGACCGCTTATCCATGGTTCAGACCACACAGCAGCAACGCCATATTCTCTGCATGAAATGGGGCACCAAGTACGGCCCGGAGTACGTCAACCGACTCTATGCCATGGTACGCCGCCACCTCAGCGGAGATTTTCGCTTTGTTTGCCTGACCGACAGCACGGAGGGGATTCGCCCCGAGGTGGAATGCTTTCCGATTCCCGATCTGAACATTCACCTGGCACCCGGCCAGCGCGACGGTGCCTGGAAGAAGCTCACCACCTTCGAGCGCGACCTGCATGGGCTCCAGGGCCAGGCCCTGTTCCTGGACCTGGATGTGGTGATCGTGGGCAGCCTCGATGACTTCTTCAGCCTGCCTGGCGACTTCCGCATCATCCATGACTACCCTCGCTTCTGGCGTTTTGGCGAGCGCATCGTGGGCAACTCTTCGGTCTACCGCTTTCAGCTCGGCGCGCATGCCGATGTGCTCGAGCATTTCCGCGCGAATACCGACGCCATGCGGGCCCAGTACCGCAACGAGCAGGAATACCTGTCGCACTTTTTGCATAAGCAGGGCAAGCTGCAGTACTGGCCGGCCGCCTGGTGCCCGAGCTTCAAGTACTACTGCATCCCCACCTGGCCCAGCAACTACTGGAAGGAGCCCGTGCCGCCGGCCGATGCGCGCATCGTGATCTTCCACGGCGAGGTCAATCCGCCCGACGCTTTGGAAGGCCGGCGCAACAAGCGCTTTCGCCATATCGAGCCGGCCCGGTGGATCGAGAAGGCCTGGGGCTGATACAGCCCAGCAAAACCAAAGGCGTTGCCCGCAAGGTGCAACGCCTTTTTTTTCATACTGCAGCAGCCAAGCAGCCTGCCAGATTTCAGGCCATCAGCGGTGCGCCTCCACCAGCGCATGGCCTTTCATGCGCGTGAGTATGGACAGCGGGCTGGCTTCGGGGTTGTATTCGCTGCCTGGTGGCAGAAACAGCGTCTGCTCCAGCATGTACTGACCGGCCATGACCGCATGCACGGCCTGATCCGAGAAGCACACCCAGGTGGAGCCGGCCGCAAACGGCACGGTCTCCTGCGGCGCATTCTGCTGATAGTCCATATCGCCCTTCATGCCATCGTGCAGCTGCAGCATCAGATGGTCGTACTCGCTGCGATAGGACTTGGTCACATGCAGCAGCTCCAGCGCCTTGGCCTGCCAGGCGCTATAGGGCTTGGCGCGGGGCACGAACTTGCGGGCCACATCCTCGAACGGTTCGCCCACGCGCCAGACGCGCGGCTGACCGTCGGGATTCACATTGGTGAACACGCGCAAAATCCGCTCGCCGTAATTGGGGCGCGAGGGAAAGGCATCCACATGCATGCGCTTGTCGTCGGCGCGCCAGGACTGGGCACGCGTTTCCACCTGGGACGGACGATAGCTGGTGGGAGCCATGCGCACGACCGGCATGTAGTTGGGGAACAGCCCGGTGATCAGCGCCGTGGCCTGATCGCGAAAACGCCCCACCATGGCCGCGACCTGCTTTTGCGTGGCCTCGTCGCCGGCCACGCCTTTGATGGAGCCGTCTACATTCAGGCTGATGTTGCGCGTCTTGGGGTCGCGCACATCGGGGCGCAGCAGCGTCTTTTCCTGCTCGGTCAACGCAAAGCTCAGACGGGGAAAATACAGGACCTTGCCGGCTTCGACAGCGGCCGTCCATTCATCGCGACCCTGGACATTGCTCCAGTCGGTCGCGTCAATTTTTACGATTTGAGATTCCATGGCTTCGGCAGTTTACTCCCTGCCTCAGCGCCAGGCTTGGCCTGGATCAAGCCGGCTTGCGGCCGCCCGCAAGACGCCACAGCCCCCCCGCGGCGCAGCCCCATTGCAACGCATACATGGCCGTGCCCACGCCATGCCAGAGCTTGAGGTTCTCACGCGCCACGATTTTGGGTGACACGCCATACTGCACCAGCAGTGCCAGCAACATGCCGGCGATCACAAACCCGATAGCAGCTTGCGCCCACTCTTCAATCTTTTCAGCCTGCCTTCTCTTTGAAAGCACCAGCAGCATTGCGCAGCATGCTATGGAAACCCAGGTCTGGGCCGCAAACAGCTTGGCCGCCATATAGCCGGCCAGCGCCGGGGTCGGCAGATTCGCAAACAGCATGGGCACGGCCATAAAGCCAATGGCCGACAGGCTGCCCCACCACAGTGCAGCAAAAAAGAATGGCAAGCGTTCAAACATAGTGTGAGCCATTTGCAAAATCGGCGCTGCCTGAATCAGAGACAGCTAGCAAGGGCCTGGGCGGCCCCGCCGTCCCGCAGCGACGCTGTCGTCCCCTCCCGAAGAGAGAGGGGAAGGCGCGCAGCGTCTCAGGGGTGCTTAGATGTACTTTACGCCCACCACCTCATAACGGCGTTCGCCGCCCGGTGCCTGCACCACGGCCGTATCGCCCTCTTCCTTGCCGATCAGCGCACGGGCAATGGGGCTGGACACATTGATCAGGCCATGCTTGAGGTCGGCCTCGTCTTCGCCCACGATCTGGTAGGTCACGGCCGCGCCGCTGTCTTCGTCTTCCAGATCCACGGTGGCGCCAAACACCACGCGGCCGCCGGCATCCAGTTCGGTCGGATCAATGACCTGCGCTGCCGACAGCTTGCCTTCAACCTCGATGATGCGGCCTTCGATGAAGCCCTGCTGCTCCTTTGCGGATTCGTATTCGGCATTTTCGCTCAGATCACCTTGAGCACGGGCCTCTGCAATGGCTTGAATGACTGCGGGACGATCCACCGTCTTCAGGCGTTGCAGTTCCACTTTGAGCTTTTCTGCTCCGCGCTTGGTGATTGGGATGGTGGCCATGATCGAGTCTCCAAATTCAGCAAACGCCGCGCCAAGCGCGGCACCTCTCGCACAGCCCTGCCCGACAAAGTCAAGCAGGGGCCTGTGCCCCAAAAGCAAACCGCCGCACGTTGCCGCGCGGCGGTTGAAATACATTACCGCAGATTATGCCGTGTTTGCCGCGGCACCAACCCGGTAAAACCCGGCAGCCCTGTCGGGCAGTGCCGGTTTGCACGGTTTACGCGCTCTGCAGCATGGCGTGTAGCTCTTGCACCGAGTGCACGTCCAGATTGCC
>JAFAIY010000629.1 GCA_019236485.1 Comamonas sp.
TAGAGGTTCTGGCCGTTGACCGGGGCAAAAGGCATAGAGAGGCTCCTTCACTAGAGGGGAGGGACCGCGGTCCCGCTCCGCCACATCCTAGGCAGCTCCCATGACAGCAGCAAGCGGTGTGGCCCTAAAGCCCAATGCATGGCGCACGCCAGCCTGGGCAGCACCTTCAAAACCTTGGCCATCCGGCGTCGCAGCCGCGCGACAGCTGGTCGCCGCAGGCCGTGGCGGGATGCGCCGAGCCGCCTTTGCACAAGCGATCCAGCCCGGATTTACGCCTAGCTTTACCGAGCCAAACACATGGTGACAAGCCTCGGTAAAGTCCATATTATTTGTCAACAATGCGTCACACCGCGGTGGGATGCAACGGCGGCGACGACCGGCATCACCCCATGTTGAGAGCCAGTTCAGGCGCTTGCCGCGTGCATGTTTCGATGGTTCCGAGCCCCAAGTCCGGCCCGTCACGACGGCCAGCTTCGGAGAAAGGGCCGAGTTGCTGCACTCCAGGGTGCGGTTGCTCGGGCAACAACAAGGGAGTGGAGGCGACGAGATGCGTTTCTTGCAGGATGACCCCCCGGATGTGGTGCTGGTGTTCTGGATCGGCGTCTGCGTGTTCGCGCTGGCACTGCTCATCTTCCTGATCATCATCGGCATGCGCTGGAGCGCGAAGCGTCGGGAACGCCGGCATCTGCGCGAACTGCGGCACTGGCGGGAACTCCTGGAAAAAATCTCCAAAGGCGAAGACCTGGTGCTGCCCCCACTTTCGACGCGCAATGCCTCGGAAGTCCTCGAAGCCTGGAACGATATACACGATGCCCAGCCCGCTGCCAAAGAGCTGTTGCGCGGCGTCGGCGAGCGGATCGGGCTTTCGGCCACGGCCCGCCGTATGCTGGATGAGAGTCACCACCAGCGCGCGATCGCCATCATCGCTCTCGGACATCTGGGGGATCAGCGCGACTTTGAGCCCCTGGTCCCCCTTCTCTCCGATGCCAGCCCCATCATCTCGCTTTGCGCGGCCCGCGCTCTGTCGCAGATCGACCCCACCAAGGCCGTGGAACTGTTTGTACCGGCCATCGTCGAACACGAAAACTGGCCCGATGGCGCCGTGGCGCGCATTCTCAAGGAAAGCGACAGCGAAAGCGCGGCCACGGCCCTGTCGGGCGCCCTGCTGCGCGCCAACGACAGCACGGCCGCCAAGCTGGTGCGCTTTCTCGCCGATACGGATGCGCAGCGCGCCGCGCCCATCATCCGCCGGCTGCTGGACTCCGAGGTCGACGACCATGTGATCTCCACCTGCCTGCAGGTCATCAGCGACCGCGCCGACGCCGATCGCGTGCGCGGCCTGCTGACCCATCCGCGCTGGCATGTGCGCATGCATGCGGCAAGCGCTCTGGGCCGCCTGGGCGACGGCAGCGACCAGGCGCGCCTGTCCGCTCTGCTCTCGGATTCTCAATGGTGGGTTCGCTATCGCGCGGCCCAGGCCTTGAGCGCCCTGACCGGCGACCAGGGCAGCATGGGCAAAACGCAGCAGGACCGGTTTGCCCAGGAAATCATCCAGCATGTGCTGGCCGAGCCATTACGGAAGGGGACAACATGAACGAGTTCTGGAACTCCCTCGCGGACGGCTGGCACCTGATCGCCGCCCACCTGGCGCAGATGCCCTGGGTGCACTGGGTGACCTCGCTGCAGTGGTTCTTTCTGTTCTATTTCATAGTGCTGAACCTGGCCTATCTGCTGCTCAACCTGGTTTCCGGCTTCGGCATCGTGCGCCATATGCGCGAGCACAGGGCAAGCTATCTGCCCGAGGCCTTGCGCGCCTATCAACCCCCGGTCAGCATCGTCCTGCCTGCGTACAACGAGGAGCGCTCCATAGTCTCCAGCGTGCGTTCCCTGCTGGCGCTCGACTATCCCGAGTACGAGATCGTGGTCGTCAATGACGGCTCCACCGACCAGACCTTGCAGGAGATGATCAAGGCCTTCGGCATGGTCAGCTTTCCCGAGGCCTATCGCAAGCGCCTCGACACCGAGGCCGTCTACGGCGTCTATGTTTCACCGCATATGCCGAAGATACGCCTGGTCGACAAGGCCAATGGCGGCAAGGCCGATGCCTTGAACGCAGGCCTCAACTGCATACGCTATCCGCTGTTCTGCGCGGTCGATGCCGACTGCGTGCTGCAATCCGACAGCCTGTCGCGCGTGGTGCGGCCTTTTCTTGAAGATGCGCGCACCGTCGCCTGCGGCGGCGTGGTGCGCGTGCTCAACGGCTGCACGGCCAAGAACGGCCTGCTCGACAAGGTCGGCCTGCCCAAGGGCCTGCTGCCCGGCTTCCAGCTCATCGAATATCTGCGCGCCTTTCTGTTCGGGCGCATGGGCTGGTCGCCGCTCAATGCCCTGCTCATCATCTCCGGCGCGTTCGGCGTCTTCTACAAGGAACGGGTGATCGCCATAGGCGGCTACCGGTGCGATACCGTGGGCGAGGACATGGATCTGGTGGTGCGCCTGCACCGCAATCTGCGGGCAGAAAAGCGCTCCTACCGCATCACCTTCGTCCCCGACCCCATGTGCTGGACCGAGGTGCCCACGGATCTGCACTCGCTGCGCAATCAGCGCGTGCGCTGGCAGCGCGGACTCGCGGAGAGCCTATGGCCCAATCTCGGCCTGATGTTCAGCCGACACGCCGGGGCCCTGGGCTGGCTCAGCTTCCCGTTCATGCTGATCTTCGAGCTGTTCGGCCCACTGATTGAGCTGGCGGGCTACGTCGTCATGTTCGCGCTGTGGCTGCTGGGACTGGTGTCTCTGCAGGTGCTGCTGATCTTTCTGATGGTGGCCATAGGCCTGGGCATTCTGCTGTCCGTCAACGCCATGCTGCTCGAAGAGCTGTCCTATCACATGTATCCCAAGGCCAGCCAGCAGCTCAAGCTGCTCGCCTGGGCCGTGCTCGAGAACTTTGGCTACCGTCAGCTGACCACGGTCTGGCGGGCCATGGGCCTGGTCCGCTGGATGTTCAGCTCCAAGCATCAATTCCGCTGGGGAAAAATCCAGCGCGATGGCTCCTGGCAGGCACCCGAAGCTGCCGCCCTGAAGTTCCCCGCGTCAGAAACCTCCGCACTATGATCGGCAGAAAGTACGCCATGTCCCTTAGACGTGATCCATCCCTACGCAACTTTGCAATCATCGCTCTGACCTTGCTGAACCT
>JAFAIY010000038.1 GCA_019236485.1 Comamonas sp.
AAGCCGTGGCGGCGGGGCTTCCTTGAACGACAGGATGGCTGCCTCGCCTGCACCACGGCGGGCTGAGCGGACGAGCCGTTCGCGCATCCCATAACTGCTATATATTGAATTACGTAACACACCATTCAAGAGGATCGCATGTCGATCAAATCCATTCTGAAATCCACCGTGGTGGCTCTGGCCGTTGTCTCCGGTGGCTCGCTTTTCGCACAGGGCACGCCCATCAATGCCGCAGCGTTTGACGCGCTGGTTGCGCAGGGGCCCGTCGCCAGCGCGGCGACCATCGCATCGAGCACCTGGGCCAGCAAAATCAAGCAGGCCGGCACGCTGCGCTTCGGCGGCGTGCAAACCTCGAATCTTTTCTCGCTGCTCAACGAGAAGGACGGCAAGATCCGCGGCTTCGACGCAGGTCTGGCCCAACTCCTCACGCGCTACATCCTGGGCGATGAGGCCAGGTACCAGTTCACGCAGGTGACCTCGTCCACGCGCGAACAGGTGCTCATCAACGGTCAGGTGGACATGGTGTTGGCCACTTACTCCATCACCCCCGCCCGCGCCGAGAAGATCTCGTTCGCAGGGCCCTACTACACCTCGCAGGCCGGGGTGCTGGTCAAGGCGAACAACAAGACGATCCAGTCGTATAGCGACCTGGCCGGCAAGAAGGTCGCCACGCAGGCCGGCTCCACGGGACCCACGATACTCGCGCAGTACGCTCCCAAGGGGGTCGTGCAAGAGTTCCAGACGCACCAGGAAGCCATCGACGCACTGCGCCAGGGACGCGTGGATGCCTACGTGACCGATTACACGCTGCTGCTTAACACCCTGAGCCTCGGAACCGGTGACGCAAAGCTGGCGGGCGCCCCCTTTGGTACGCAGGACCCCTACGGCGTGGGACTGCCCAAGGGCTCGGACGGCGTGGCCTTCATCAATGCCTTCCTGAAGAAGCTCGAAGCCGACGGCACCTGGGCCAAGCTTTGGACGGTATCCATCGGACAGCGCACCGGCAGCACCACCGCTCCCACGCCGCCCGCCCTCCCCTGAACAATGGGCGATGTTTCCAGGCTCCTGGCCGACTATGGGCCTGCCTTCGGGCAGGCCCTGTTTCTGACTTGGAAGCTCACGCTTGTGTCGTTCGTACCCGGCTTCTTGCTGGGCATGGTCGTGACGGTACTTCGGCTCTTGCCGCTGCCGCCGCTGCGCTTTGCCCTGGCCGTCTACGTCGAGATCTTCCGCAACATTCCCAGCGTCGCGCTGCTGATCTTCATCGTGTTCGCACTGCCCGATCTCGAGGTCCTGATCGACTATGAGCCCAGCGTGATCCTGACCTTGGCGCTGGTCTGCTCCGCGTTCACAGCGGACTATCTGCGCTCGGGCATCAACACCATTCCCGGCAGCCAGATCGAGGCCGCACTCAGCCTGGGCATGCGGCCTATGCAGATCATCTCTGCGGTGGTCTTGCCGCAGGCGCTGCGCTCAGTGGTGCAGCCGATAACCTCGCTGCTCATTGCGCTGATGCTGTCGACCTCGTTGGCGTCGCAGGTGCCGTTCCCGGGTCGGGAGCTCACCGCGCTCGTGTCCAAGATCGCCAACGACTCCGCAGCCGGCATGGCCGCGTTCGCGGTGGCAGCCGCGATGTATGTGGCGACCGGCTTGCTCATCGCCTGGGCTGGCGCCACCCTGGAAAAGAAGCTGCGGATACTGCGATGAGCCGCCCTCTGGAAGACATTCTGTTTGCTGCGCCAAGCCCCCGGGCCCGCGCCGTCACGCGGGGGGTGAGCGGGATCGCGGCGACCCTGCTGCTCCTGCTGGCTGCAGGTATCGTGTTCCGCTTCCATTCCGCGGGGCAGCTCGACGCCCGCTTCTGGGAATTCTTCGCCTGGCCGACGACCTGGGCCTTCCTGGCCAGAGGCCTGCTCGGCACGCTGGCATCGGCGGCAATGGCCGCCGTCATTGCGCTGAGCCTCGGGCTGTTGCTGCTGCTAGGGCGCCTGGCACGGCTGCGGCTCGTGCGTTGGCCGAGCATCGCGGCCATCGAATTCCTGCGGGGCACGCCGACGCTGCTGCTCATCTACGTGTGCTTTCTCGTACTTCCGCAGGTCGGGATCAAGCTGAGCACCTACTGGATGCTGACCTTGCCCATAGGCCTGAGTACCGCCGCCGTGGTGGCCGAGGTATATCGTGCGGGCGTACTCGCCGTCCCCCGCGGCCAGACCGATGCTGCGCGAAGCCTGGGGCTGACCGAAGCTCAGGTTTTCTTCCATATTGTCTTCCCACAGGCCCTGCGCTACATTGTCCCGGCACTGGTCGCGCAACTGGTCATCGTGGTCAAGGACACCACCTTCGGCTATGTCGTCACCTATGGTGAACTCATGCAAAACGCCAAGGTGCTCATCGCCAACTACCACTCGCTGGTGCCCGTATACCTCGTTGCAGCGGCGCTTTACTGCCTCGTGAATTACGCGATATCAAGGGCGAGCAAACGGCTCGGCCGACCCATGCATTGACGGTCATCGGCGGCTCACATGTCGGTGACGCAGCGCTCCGGCAAGGAAAAAGGTTTGGGTCCGATGGTAGTCGAAGCCGCGGCTGTACACGGCCCGAAACCGACCTACGTTTCGTTCCGAAGCAGACTGAGCAAGCGATCTAGGCCCCGACAAAATGCTAAGCCGGACATGTTCGCAACTCAAATGACTGGCAACCATGAGCACCATCCACATCGGTTCTGAATCCGAGTACGTGAAAATCACATTGGGCCTGCCGTTTTCTACGGAGGGGTGGTGTGAGGCGAGTGTCGAAATCGCCGTTTCTTGCTTCCATGGACGGATTGAAGTTTGGCTTGATGCCTTCGCCATCGAAAATTTTGCTATTCAGTTGGGTGCCGTATATGAATCTCTTCAAGGAAAAGCAAGTTTGCTGCCGCTTGAGGGGCAGTTCACCCTTGTCCTTCATGCCCAAACAGCAGGGCATATCCATGTAGATGGGACTGCTTGGTCTAAGGCGACATGCGGAAACAAGCTTGAATTTGAGCTAGAGCTTGACCAGTCTTTTCTCCCCAAAGTACTGGTGCAACTTCAAGAAGCCATCAGCAAAGATTTCAGATGACTGTTCGCGCTCGAAAGCAGTTACGCAAAAGGCCGTGAACCCGAAAACCGCTCCAGGCACCGAAACAATGGCCAGGCTCGCGCCCGCGAATTTTCTGATGAACGTTCGGTAATAGGGACTTAACAGCCAGCCCCCTGTACCAGCGTATCGCTCAAGGCTGCCCAGGCTCAGCGCTCGGCACGATTGCGCCCAGCGGCCTTGGCCCGGTACAAGGCGCGATCGGCGGCCTCAACCAGCTCCACGGGGCTACCCAGCCCATGCCTGCCCTGCAGGCTTGCCGCTCCTATGCTTGCCGTGACGCGGCCGAAGTGGCTGGCAGCATGGACAATGCCTAGCCCCCATATGCACTCCAGCAATTGCTCGGCAACGCGCATGGCGCCCTCCAGCCCGGTGTTGGGAAGAATGATGGCCAGCTCCTCCCCGCCATAGCGCACCGCCAGGTCCCCGGGACGCTTGGCCGACAGCGCCAGTTGCCGCGACACGGCCTTCAGGCATTCATCGCCGGCAACATGGCCGTAGCGGTCGTTGAAGCCCTTGAAATGATCCAGGTCGATGAGCAAAAGCGAGAGCGGCGTGCCCTCGCGGGCCGCACGCCGGGCCTCGAGCTTCAGCACCTCGTCGAAGCGTCGCCGGTTGGCCAAGCCCGTCAGCGGGTCCTGGGTGGCGAGACGCTCCAGCTCGCGGTTGGCGTCAAGCAGCTTCTCGCGCGCGGCCACCAGGGAGGTCTCGGCCTGCGCGCGCAGCCGTATGACCAGGATCAAACGCCAGCCTATGAGCGTGATCGCCGCCAGCAGACTCAGCACCACGCCCGCCGTCAACAGCGCCTGGCGCCGCCAGCCGTGCAATGCCTCATGCCGCCCCCGGGCCACCGTGGTGAAGAACGGATAACGGTCGTTGCTCTTAAAGGCATAAAGCCTTTCGGTTCCATCGATGCCGGACTCGAAGGACGCCGTGCCGGA
>JAFAIY010000255.1 GCA_019236485.1 Comamonas sp.
CATGAACTGCTCGGGCTCGAGCTGGTCGCAGTAGCGCTGGCCGCAGACCTCGAACCACTCCATGGCGTTCCAGGCCGCGTTCTGTATGCGCAGCGTTTCCACGCGGCGCGCCTCCTGGTAGGCGGCCAGCACCTCGGGGATATGCTCTCGCCCATCACCCGAGACATTGCCCAGAAGCTTGAACTGGCGCGTGAGCTCGATCGCATCCTCTATGGCCAGCTTGGTGCCCGAGCCGATCGCGAAGTGCGCGGTGTGCACGGCATCGCCCATCAGCACCACATGGCTGCCCTTGGTGTTGCGCAGCCACCATTGCTCGCAGACCACGCGCTGGAAGTTGATCCAGGCCGAGCCGCGTAGATGGCGCGCGTTGGTCATAAGCTTCTCGCCCTGCAGATTGTCCGCAAACAGCTGCTCGCAGAAGTCTATGGACTGCTGCTGGTCGGCCTCATTCAGGCCATGGGCCTTCCAGGTGTCCTCGGTGGTCTCGACGATGAAGGTCGAGGTCTTGTCGTCGAACTTGTAGATATGAGCCTGGAACCAGCCGTGCTCGGTGCGCACGAAGTCGAAGGTGAAGGCCTCGTAGACCTTGTTCGTGCCCAGCCAGATATAGCGGTTGGGCCGCATGACGATGTCGGGCTTGAACATGTCTGCGTACTTGCCGCGGATGCGCGAGTTCACGCCGTCGCTGGCGATGACCAGGTCGGCATCCGTATAGTCCTCGTCGGACTGGGCGTCGGTCTCGAACACCAGCTTCACGCCGAGCTGCTCGCAGCGCGCCTGCAGGATGTTGAGCAGATGCTTGCGGCCTATGCCCACAAAGCCGTGGCCGCCCGAGCGGATCTTGCGCCCCTTGAACAGCAGCTCGATGTCGTCCCAGTGGTTGAAGGCGGCCTCGATCTGCGCGGCCGTGACCGGATCCCACTCGCGCATATTGTCCATGGTCGCATCGGAGAACACCACGCCCCAGCCGAAGGTGTCATATGGCTTGTTGCGCTCCACGACGGTGACGTCGTGCGCCGCATTGAGCTGCTTCATCAGCAGTGCGAAATACAGACCCGCGGGGCCGCCACCTATGCAGACGATTTTCATGGCCAGTATCCGATCCCGGAAATTACTTCATGTCTAAATTATTAATGCATGAATTTTTTACTAAAATCAGGCCAAACCCTGAATCACAAACGCAATAGCTTGAGCACCATGCGATCCATGGCCCAACCCCATCTGGACTCCTCAACCCTCATGCCGGAAGCTCTTGGCCGCGAGGCCGGCCTGTCCCACGACGACCACCAGGCCGTGCGGCTATGGCTGCGCCTGCTGACCTGCAGCACGCAGATCGAGCAGGTCATACGCAGCCAGCTGCGCGCCCAGTTCGGCACCACCTTGCCGCGCTTCGACTATCTGGCCCAGCTCAGCCGCTTCCCCAAGGGCTTGCGCATGAAGACGCTGTCCGAATATCTGATGGTCACGGGCGGCAATGTGACGGGACTGACTGATCAGCTGGTCGCCGAAGGCTGGGTGGAGCGCGTGGCCGACGAGGAAGACCGCCGCGCCATGATCGTGCGACTGACGCGAACCGGCAAAAAGCAGTTCGGCGCCATGGCCGCGGCCCATGAGCAGTGGCTGGAGCAGCTGCTGGCGCCGCTGGGCGGCGACAGCGCGCGCGAGCTCTACGAGCAGCTGGGCAGGCTCAGGCTGGTGCTCAGCCAGTCGGAGAGCGGCTGACGAGAAAAATGCCCGGCTCCGGGCAATTTCGTAGAGAATGCCCTGCACGCGGTCCTGCGTGCTGCTTTGTGGGGGCATGGTTCATGGATTTACAGCATCTGCGATATCGGCTCAGATCCGGGCACTACTATCTCTACGACATGCGCGATGCGCCCAATGCCATCACGGGCGAGCGCCCCTATCGCCTCAAGACCGAGCTGGTCGCCATCGCCTTCGACCGGATCACGGGCCGCGTGCACCAGCACGGCCACCCTACGCGCATCAACTCCTGGGCCATGGGCACGCAGCGGCGCCTGCGCATGGCCGGCGACTGGGACGGCGCCGACCGGCTGGTCGTGATCTCGGGCCCGCTGCCCGAGGAGGAAATCAACAAATGCCTGGGCGTCCAGGGCTATTGCCGCTGGGTGCTGATGCGTCTGGCCAGCCTGCCCCATGGCAAGTTCGGCGCCCGCCATGCGGGCGGCCACGGCTGGCAACGCCGCGAGTCCGGCCAGCAGCGCCGCGCCGCCTGATTCGGAGTCAAAGCCGCGGCAGCGCCTTTACCCTCAAGCGCTGTCAGCTAGCAGATCAGGACTCGTCGCCTAGCTCCGAGGCATCGAGCACCTCCATCGCCTCCGGCAGCTTCACCACTGTCACCGGCAGACGGCTGTGACGCACCACCTCACGCGATACCGAGCCGATCAGAATGCTGCTCAGCCCGCCCAGACCCGTGGCGCCGATGATGATCTGCTCGCACTCCGTGCTCTGGGAGATGTCGATCAGCGTGTTGGCGGCTTCGCCCAGGCTGATTTCCACCTCATAGGAGGCGCCC
>JAFAIY010000413.1 GCA_019236485.1 Comamonas sp.
GGCATTCATGAGCACCGAGCCCTCGGCCCCGTCGGGCGATGCCACCAGGCGCAGGCGCCCGCGCTTTTCCGCTTCGGGAAAAGCCTTCTGCGCATAGCCGGGCTCGATGCCGGTGCGGGCCGGCAGCACCCAGATCTGCAGAAAATGTGTGGTCTGGCCCTGCGCATGGTTGTGCTCGCTGTGCACCACGCCAGAGCCCGCGCTCATGCGCTGCACCTCGCCGGGGACTATGGTCTGCTCGTTGCCCATGCTGTCCTTGTGCGAGAGGCCGCCCTCGAGCACATAGCTGATGATCTCCATGTCGCGGTGACCGTGGGCGCCGAAGCCCGTGCCCGGCGCAATGCGGTCCTCGTTGATCACGCGCAGATTGCCGAAGCCCATGTGGCGCGGGTCGTAATAGCCGGCAAACGAAAAGCTGTGAAACGATTTGAGCCAACCGTGATCGGCGTAGCCACGCTCCTGGGATTTGCGCAAAGTCATCATGGTGAGATCCTTTCGTTCAGTGGTCTGTCTCTATGCCTCTACTGTAGAAGTTCGGCGCCTCGCTGTGGCTGAGCGCCGTTGATGGCATCATTCAAACTCTTTGAACACCCATTTCCGCCATGCCCAGCTCCCGCGATGTGTTGACTCCCGACAGCCTGGCCATGCTGCAAGCCATTGCCGAAACCGGCAGCTTTGCCGCCGCCGCCCGCTCCCTGGGCCTGGTGCCCAGCGCCCTGACCTATCGCGTGCGCCAGATCGAGGACGCGCTGGACGTGCTGCTGTTCGACCGCCGCTCGCGCCACGCCCAGCCCACGGCGGCCGGCCAGGCCCTGCTGCAGGAAGGAGCGCGGCTGCTGCAGGAAATCGATGCCGTGGCGCACCGCGTCAAGCGCGTGGCCACGGGCTGGGAGCCGCAGCTGACCATCGTGGTGGACGGCGCGATCGCACGCACGCCCATCTTCGAGCTGATCGAGGCCTTCTATGCCCTGAAGTCCCCCACCCGTCTCAAACTCAAGGAGGCCATCCTGAGCGGCACGCTGGAGACGCTGACCAGCGGCCAGGCGGATCTGGCCATAGGCATTGCCGTCAACGCCAGCAATGCGGCCGAGCTCCAGACCCGCGAAATCGGCGAGGCCGACTTCATCTTTGCCGTGGCTCCCCACCACCCGCTGGCCCAGGCTCGGGAGCCCATTTCCGACAAGGAGCTGCTGCAGCACCGGGTGATCGCCGTGGCCGACTCGGGCGTGCGCAGCAATATCAGCTACGGGCTGATCGACGGCCAGGACGTGCTGACCGTGGACAGCATGCAGGCCAAGGTCGAGGCCCAGGTGCGCGGCATAGGCTGCGGCTTTTTGCCGCGCGGCATGGTCCAGGCCTATCTGGACGCAGGCCTGCTGGTCACGCGCCAAGTCGAGCGCGCCAGGCGTACCCTGCGCGTGCACTACGCCTGGTCCGGCGCACCCCAGCACACGCCGGGCCGCGCGCTGCAATGGTGGCTGGAGCAGCTGGAGAGCCCCACGACCCGCAGGGCGCTCATGGAAAACCATCAGCGCCACTGAGGGCCGCCACGCCATGGGCGTCATGCCGGCGGTGTAGAGTGAACCGCGTGGCAAGAGCATCGGCATTCCGTGCTTGCTCTCTTTTGAAGAGCTGCTACGCTATGAGACAAACGGTGTTGAAAAGGCTTTTTCATGAATGCTTCCCGCGCTCACCCCTCTGCGTCCGCATCCGCTCACACCTCCAGCCCCCCCTCTTCCAGACCCCAGCGCATCGCCGTCGTCGGCGCCGGCATTGCCGGTCTGGCCTGCGCACGCACCCTGATGCAGGCCGGCCACGACGTCCATGTCTATGAGCGCCTGCCCCAGGCCGGCGGGCGCCTGCGCTCGGTCAACGGCCCCTATGGCAGCTTCGACATCGGTGCACAGTACTTCACCGTGCGCGACCCGCGGTTTCAGCTGGCGCTGGATACCGCGACCCCGAATCTGCGCGGCTGGAGCGTCAACAGCGTCCAGACCCGCAACGCCCAGGGCCGCAAGACCGGCGGCCCGGCCTCGGCACGCGAGACCCACTGGGTGGGCGTGCCCGATATGCAGGCCCTGCCCCTGGCCTGGGCCGCTCCGCTGTGGGAAGCCGACCGCCTGCATCTGGGCCAGTCGGTTAGGGCCTTGAAGCACCACATCGCCAGCGGCAGCCGCCACAGCCACCACCAATGGACGCTGATGCTGGACACCGAAGACCATGGCCCGCAGACGGCCACGGCCTTCGACTCCCTGGTGCTGGCCACGCCCGCGCCGCTGGCTGCGCAGCTGCTGCAGACCGCGCCTCAGGGCGCGGAGCTTGCCAAAACTCTGTCCAGCGTGGAAATCGCTCCCTGCTGGGCCATGACCCTGTCCTACCCCATGGCCGCCCAAGCCGGCCTGACCACCCTGGGCCCGCAGTGGAACGCGGCGCGCAGCACCCATGACCGCATTGCCTGGGTGGCGCGCGAGTCCTCCAAGCCCGGCCGCGCCCAGACCGAGCGCTGGACCGTGCACGCCAACCCGCTGTGGTCCAACGAGCACCGCGACGACGACCCCACGCGCGTGCTCACCAAGCTGCAAAAAGCCTTTGGCGAGATCACCGGCATACGCGTGGCGCCGCGCCACGCTAGCGTCTACCTCTGGCCCCATGCCCAGACCCTGGCGCCGCTGGGCCGCTCCTTCGCCCATGATCCGTCCACGGGCCTGGGCCTGTGCGGCGACTGGTGCCTGGGCCGGCGCGTGGAAGATGCGTTTGTCTCGGGCCTGGAGATGGCGCTGGCTATCGCCTAGCGCAGGCGGGCGTAAGATTGCGCCCTCATGACCGCGGCCCTCGCCTCTTCCCCAGTTCCCTATATCGGGCGCTTCGCCCCTTCGCCAACCGGCCCGCTGCATGCGGGCTCCCTGGTCGCCGCTCTGGCGAGCTGGCTGGACGCCCGCGCGCATGGCGGCCTCTGGCTGATCCGCATCGAGGACATCGACCCGCCGCGCTGCCAGCCCGGCGCGGACCAGCAGATACTGCGCCAGCTCGCGGCCTGCGGCCTGCATGCCGATGCTCCCGTGAGCTGGCAATCGGCGCGCCACCAGCTGTATGAAAAAGCGCTGGCCCAGCTGCAGGAGCGGCAACTGGCCTACCCCTGCGGCTGCACGCGCAAGGACATAGAGGCCGCCTGGCAGGCGCAGGCACTGGTGCACGAGCGCCATGTGGAGCGCCCCTACCCCGGCACCTGCCGCCACGGCC
The DNA here is from genome assembly GCA_019236485.1 of Comamonas sp. Classification (GTDB taxonomy): domain Bacteria; phylum Pseudomonadota; class Gammaproteobacteria; order Burkholderiales; family Burkholderiaceae_C; genus Comamonas. The sequence continues at coordinate 3,241 of JAFAIY010000413.1, forward strand.
TGCAGGGCAAGCCCGCGAGAGCCTGGCGTTTTGCGCTGGAGCAGCGGATTCAGGATCTGCAGAGAAATCACGCTCAAGCCCTGTCCGGTAAAGCGCCATCAGCTACGCAATACATAGCAATCGGCAGCAGCCGGCTGGAAGCCGCGGCCCCCGCGCTGCATTGGCAGGATCGCCGCCTGGGCGAGCAGCAACAGGATCTGGCGGCCAGCGTGGGCGACTTCGTGCTGCGCCGCGCCGACGGGCTCTGGGCCTATCAGCTGGCCGTGGTCGTCGACGATGCCGAACAGGGCATCACCCACATCGTGCGCGGCGAGGATCTGGCCGACAACACGCCGCGCCAGATCCTGCTGCAGCATGCGCTGGGCCTGGCCCAGCCGCGCTATCTGCACACGCCGCTGGTACGCATGGCCAGCGGCGAGAAACTGTCTAAGCAGCATGGTGCACCGGCCGTGGACCTGAGCCAGCCCCTGGCCGCGCTGGAAGCGGCGGCTCTGCAGCTAGGCCTGCCACAAGCGCCGGCCGGCGCCGGCGGCAGCGGCGAAAGCCCCGCATCGGCCCTGACTTTGGCATTGGACTTCTGGGTTCGCTGCTGGCGCCAAACCTACAATATCGCCCCGTGACTTCTTCTATTCCAACCCCCTCCTCCGATATGGCA
>JAFAIY010000550.1 GCA_019236485.1 Comamonas sp.
ACCACATTGCGCGATTTCTCATCGGCCAATGGGATGGCCGGGCATTTTCAGCTGCAGGCCAAGGTCTATGGCCGCGATGGCCTGCCCTGCAGCCATTGCGGCGCCCCCATCAAGCTGCTGCGCCAGGGGCAGCGCAGCACCTACTACTGTGGCCGATGCCAGAAAGAAAGTCGGCATAATCAAACTTGATAGCTGATGTCGCTTATTGCATAAGCGCTTGAGCTGGTTTTGATCTGGAGTTGTGGCGGCGGGCACCGATTGGCATTGGTGCGGCTGTAGATGCCTGGCGGGCCGGAAACGCGGCCTTGCGGCCGGCGCCGATACCGGTCGCGCAACATCGGATCTGGCCCTCTGGGGTTCCGTCAGGGGTCAATGCTATATTTTGCCTAGGCTGGCAGCAAGACAAAGAGGGATTCACGTGGGAGCTTCATTCAACGAGCAGTTTGACCAACATGGCGCTTGGCGAAGAGGCTTTGCCGCGCAGCTGCAGGAATTGCGTGAATGGCTGATCGCCCAGGACCTGCTCGATACCTCGGTGCAGGAGCGTCTGCAGCGCCTTGAAGAGCAGATGCGCAGCGACAAGGTCATGGTGGCTTTTGTGGCCGAGTTCTCGCGTGGCAAGTCCGAGCTCATCAACGCCATCTTTTTTGCGCATTACGGCCGCCGCCTCATGCCGGCCAGCGCGGGCCGCACCACCATGTGCCCGGCCGAGCTGGCCTGGGAGCCGGAGCTCCAGCCCTGTCTGCGCCTGCTGCCCATAGACACGCGCGAGTCGCCCGAGAGCCTGGGCCAGTGGCGCATGCGCAGCGATGCCTGGGCCCAGCATCCGCTGGATATCGCCAATGCCCAGCAGATTGCCGACACCCTGGCCAAGGTGGCCGAGGTGCGCAAGGTTTCCGTGGACCAGGCGCGTGCCTGGGGCTTCTGGCACGACGAAGAAGGCGCGGACAACCCGCTGATGGATGCCGAGGGCTGGGTGGAAGTGCCGATGTGGCGCCATGCGCTGATCAATATGCCCCATCCCCTGCTGCGGCAGGGCCTGGTGATTCTGGACACGCCCGGCCTGAATGCCGTGGGCGCGGAGCCCGAACTCACGGTCAATCTGATTCCCCAGGCCCATGCCGTGGTGTTTGTGCTCGGAGCGGACACGGGGGTGACCAAGTCCGACCTCGCCATCTGGCGCAACCATGTGCTGCCGGCCGGAGCCGGCAAGGCCGGCGGGGACGATGCCTCGGCCACATCGCGCCTGGTGGTGCTCAACAAGGTGGATACGCTGTGGGACAGCCTGAGCTCCGGCGCTCAGGTTCAGGCCCAGCTGCGCCGCCAGCAGCAGGACTCGGCCCATCTGCTGGGCGTGCCGGTGGAGCGGGTGCTGCCCGTGTCGGCCCAGAAGGGGCTGGTGGCCAAGGTCGGCAAGAACGATGCCCTGCTGCAGGCCAGCGGCCTGCCCGCGTTCGAGGATCTGCTGGCCAACGGCATCATGGGCCAGCGCCAGAAGGTGCTGCAGTCTGCCGTCCAGGCCAATGTGCTGCAGCTGCAGTCGCAGGTGGAGCGCGTCATCAATATGCGGCGCAGCGACCTCGACGACCAGCTGGCGGAGCTGTGCAGCCTGCGCGGCAAGAATGCCAATGTGATCGCCGGCATGCGCGGCCGCATCGAGGCCGAGCAAAAGGAGTTCGATCGCTGCACGACCAAGATTCTGGCCATGCGCTCGGTGCATATGCGCATGCTCAAGGAGCTGTTCCAGCTGCTGAGCTCCGCCACGCTCAAGAGCGAACTCGCCGATCTCAAGGAAGCGCTGGATCAGCGCGGCCTGAAGCTGGGTGCCCGCAAGGTCTACGAGCAGACTTTCGAGCGCCTGCATGCGGTGACGGCCCGGGCCCTGGTGCAGGCCGGCGAGATCCACACCATGCTGGGCTCGACATTCAAGGAGCTGAATGCCGAGTACGGCTTTGCGCTGCAGACGCCGCCGCAGCTGGTGCTGCCCGAGTTCAGCGCCGACCTGCACAGCATAGAAGGCAGCTATACCCAGTACCTGGGCCTGGGCCATGCGCTCAAGCTCAGCGGCGCGGCCTTCTCCCAGCGTCTGATCAAGGCCCTGGCCCTGCGTTTGCGCACGGTGTTCGAGGCCGCCTCCAACGATGTGGATATGTGGAGCAAATCCCTGACCGCGCCCGTAGATGCACAATTGCGGGAACGCAAACGCAGCTATACGCGCCGTCTGGAAGCCGTGGACCGCATACAGGGCGCGGCCACGGGTCTGGAAGAGCGCATCGCCGAGATGGAGAACGCACAAGCCCGGCTCGGCACGCTGCAGTCACAACTGGCCAGCGTGACCGGGCAGCTGCTGTCCCCGCTGGGGATGGAGAAGCAGGCGGCCGCGCCGCTGGACATCAACCTGGTAGCTTGAAATCTTGAATCTTCCGTCGATTGCCACGGCCGTGGTGCAGTGGCAGGCCAGCCATGGCCGCAATCATCTGCCCTGGCAGCAAACCCGTGATCCCTACCGTGTCTGGCTGTCGGAAATCATGCTGCAGCAGACCCAGGTCAGCACCGTGCTGGGCTATTACCAGCGTTTTCTCGATGCTTTTCCCGATGTGGCCAGCCTGGCTGCTGCTCCGCAGGACGCCGTGCTGGCGCTGTGGAGCGGCCTGGGCTACTACAGCCGCGCGCGCAATCTGCACAAATGCGCGCAGGCCGTGATGGAACTCTGGGGTGGCGAGTTTCCGCGCACCGCCGAGGAGCTCGCGAGCTTGCCGGGCATAGGCCGCTCGACGGCCGGCGCGATTGCCTCCTTCTGCTTTTCGCAGCGGGTGCCGATTCTGGACGCCAATGTGCGGCGCGTGCTGACGCGGGTGCTGGCCTTTGACGGCGACCTGGCCCAGTCCAGGAATGAGAAACTGCTCTGGGAGCAGGCGCAGCAGCTTTGCCCCACGCAAGACCTGGAGGCAGCCATGCCGCGCTACACCCAGGGCATGATGGACCTGGGCGCCAGCATCTGCACGCCGCGCAAGCCCAGCTGCCTGGTCTGCCCCCTGCACGGCGAATGCCGGGCCGGGCGTGCCGGCAATCCCGAAAACTATCCGGTGCGCACGCGCAAGCTCAAGCGCAGCTCCGAGTCCTGGTGGCTGTTGATTGCCATGGACGGCCGGCGCCGCGTCTGGCTGCAAAAGCGCCCGCAGGCCGGCATCTGGGCGGGGCTTTACAGCCCGCCGGTGTTTGATAGCTATGCCGCGCTCAAACAGTTTGTCCAGGCCTCGTGGCAGGGAACCGAGGAGTCTGCCTGGCAGGAGCTGCCCGCATTTCTGCATGTGCTGACCCACAAGGACCTGCATCTGCATCCCGTGCTGGTGAGCCTGGACAAGGCGCGTGCGGCCATGGTGGCCGAAGCCGATGCAGCCTGCTGGGCCGATGCAGCGGCCTGGGCCGATCTGGGCCTGCCGGCGCCCATACGCAAGCTGCTGGATTCCGAGCTGGCTTGAGCCAAGCAAAAAAAGCCGAGGCCTGGCCTCGGCTTTTTGTTTTTCCATGTCCGGATCAGAAGCGCATGCGTGGCATCACCATGGAGCAGCGCAGGCCCAGCAAGGCCAGCCATAGCGCCCTGGCTTGCGGCTGGCCGCGCCTGGCCTGCAGCTCGCGCCCCGCGCTTACCACCAGCGCGCGTATGGAGAGCTGGGTTTCGCGGTCGCCGGCGCATTGCGCGGCCTGCCAGAGCTGCCGGTA
>JAFAIY010000652.1 GCA_019236485.1 Comamonas sp.
TTCTCGGCGGTCGCCGCAACGTCAAAGAAAAAAAGCTCCCAGCCCCACTCGATGGACTCCTTCTTGAAGTAGTCGCCGAAGGACCAGTTGCCCAGCATTTCGAAGAAAGTGTGGTGGCGGGCGGTATAGCCCACGTTTTCCAGATCGTTGTGCTTGCCGCCGGCGCGCAGGCAGGCCTGCACCGATGTTGCACGGTTGTAGGGACGCTTGTCCGTGCCCAGGAACACATCCTTGAACTGCACCATGCCGGAGTTGGTGAACATCAGCGTGGGGTCGTTGCCGGGAACCAGCGAGCTGGAGGCGACAACGGTGTGGCCCTTGGAGGCGTAGAAATCCAGGAACGTCTTGCGGATGTCCGCAACGGAAAAATTGGATGTGCTCATGGTGTTTTGAATGGCGACGCCGGCATGAGGCCTGCGATCAATATGGCCCGGCTCCGCTTTTTCAGGAGCTGCGCGCAAAGGCAAATCAGCCGGACATTATAGGTTTGCGACCACGGGCCCGCGCACCTGGGTGCTGTTGGGGCTGTTGCGCACGGCGCAGACCCGGTGTTCGGGTCGCCATCAACCGCATGCGCATAATAGCCAGCCAATATGAACCCGACTCCCAATCCCGAGGCGACAAGGCCTCAAGCTCCCGCCAAAAGCCGACTGGTGCCGTGGCTGATCGGCCTGCCCGTGGGCATTTTTGCCATCCTGATGCTGATAGGCCGCCTGATGAACGACCCGCAGAGCGAGCAGCGCTGGGTAGACCGCGAGACCATCAAGATCTGCTGGAAGCAGACTGCCAAGCCCGAAGCCGAGCGCCAGGCCCAAGAGTTCCGATCCCAGGCCGACTGCGAGCAGCTGGAATTCGCCTTCAAGCAGAAATATGACGAAAACCCCTGACGCGCCAAACCGCGCTCAGTCGTCTTCGCTTTCTCTTTCTTCCTGCGCCAGATGCGCCAGGGCCAGCATGCGGTCAAAGGTCGCGACCAGCGTGGCCCTGCGGCCCTGCTTGTAGTCTTCGGTGGGCTCGAGTTCGTCGATGCTGGAATCCCAGACCTCCAGGTAGATGCGCTTCCACTCGGCCAGCGTTTCGACGTCGGGCCACTGGGGCGGCATGCCTTTCTCGGCCATGGCGCACAGCAGCTCTATCCTGCAGGGCACGAGATCCGCATCGGGCTCGTCGGCCTCCAGGCATGCGGGCGACTCCATGGCCTCGGCAATTTCGTCCAGCAACTGGCCCGTGATGTCATCCAGCCAGTCCAGTGCCGTGTCGTTGTCGAAGTTACCGTGCGACCAAGTACCCATGGCGAGCCTCCTTGAAAATGCTGGCAGCCAACATAGCGGCCGCCCGTGTCAAAACCGTGTCAAGAAGGCAGGGGCCGGCGCCCGCTAGCGGTGGCGGCTCTTCATGGCGCGCTCGACCTCGCGCTTGCCTTCCCTGTCCTTGATCACGTCGCGCTTGTCATGTTCGGCCTTGCCCTTGGCCAGCGCAATTTCGCATTTCACAAAGCCATTCTTCCAGTGCAGGTTGATGGGCACCAGGGTATAGCCTTTTTGCTCCACCTTGCCGATCAGGCGACGGATCTCGTCCTTCTTCATCAGCAGCTTCTTGATGCGCGCCGAATCCGGGTTCACATGCGTGGACGCGGTCTTGAGCGGGTTGATCTGGCAGCCCAGCAGATACAGCTCGCCATCCTTGATGATGACGTAGCCGTCGGTCAGCTGGACCTTGCCACTGCGCAAGGCCTTGACCTCCCAGCCGTGCAGCACCATGCCGGCCTCGTGACGCTCCTCAAAGAAATAGTTGAATGCAGCTTTTTTATTGTCGGCAATGCGCGACGAAGTTTCTGGTTTCTTGGCCATGGAGTATTAGTTGCAGCGCAGACCGGAGTTGAAAGCTCTCCCTACAATACTGGATTGCCGTCTCGCCTCTGAGTGGCGATTTTAGTTTCGCATGACGGACATGGGTAGATTGCCTATCGCCAATACCCTGTACTTGCGCCATGCTGATTGCTCTTTTTCATGAAAAACGTCAATAAGTCCGTCCTGATCTGGTACAGCCCCGAAGAAATGTTTGCCCTGGTGACGGACGTGGCCCACTATGCCGACTTTCTGCCCTGGTGCAATCACGCCAAGGTGCTGGAGCAGGACGACAGCGGCATGACCGCCGAGGTGGGCATGGCCTTCGGCGGCCTGCACAAATCCTTTGTGACGCGCAACACCCATATCGCCATGGACGACGGCGGCCAGCAGGTCAGCATGCGCCTGGTCAAAGGCCCGTTCTCCCGCCTCGAGGGCAACTGGCGCTTTCACCCCGTGGGGGACGGCAAGCAGCGCGCCTGCAAGGTGGAGCTGCAGCTCGACTACGGTTTCGAGAGCAGCGCGGTGGCCGCCATCATAGGCCCGGTCTTCGACCGCATCGCGGGCTCGATGGTCGATGCTTTTATCAAACGCGCCGAGCAGGTCTATGGCTGAGCTGCTGCAGATCAGCGTCTGCGCCTCGCCCAGGGCCGGCGTGGTGCACGAAGCCTGCCTGCAACTGCCTTCGGGCAGCACCGTGCAGCAGGCACTGGCGGCAGCCGCGCAGCTGCCGCAGCTGGAACTGGAGCTGCCCCGGATCTCCGCGGCCATGGTCGGTATCTGGGGCAAGACGGCGCGCCCCGAGCAGCTGCTGGGCGACGGCGACCGCCTCGAAATCTACCGCCCGCTGACCGTGGACCCCAAGGTCGCGCGGCGCGAGCGCTTTGCGCGCCAGGGCGCCAGAAGCACCGGGCTGTTCAAGCGCCAGCGGCCTGGAGCCAAGGCCGGATATTGAAGGCCCGCTCATAAAAAAGCACCCGTCCAGGGTGCTTTTTTCTTGGGTCCGGGAACCGCTTTATTGCGCGGGCTCGGGTGCTGGGCCGCAATCGGAGGCGATCACCGCATCGGCGCGCTTGACCTCGGCATCGCGCGTGGCCTCGTCCATAAAGCCGCGCTCGCCGTTGGCGTTGACGCTGGAGAGCATGCGACCCGAGGTCAGCGTGGCCCTGGCCTGCTTGGCGCGGTTGCAGTTGTCGAGGCGCTGCTTTTCGCGCTGCATCTTGTCGGCCTGGGTCTTGGCGACCTCCTGGGCTTCCTGCTTGCGCTTTTGCTCTTCCAGACCCTTGTCCACGCCCTTGTCCGCCACAGGCTTGGCCGCCGCCGGGGCTTGAGCGGCTTCGGCGGCTACCGTCGCCACGCCCGCCGCCTTGCCCGAGCCACCGGGCCGGCGCAATATGTTCTTGGCGGGAATATCGGCTGGCGGGGCGCGATCGCTGAATACCTTGTGGCCTTGGCCGTCGATCCATTGCCACTGGGCCGAGGCGGGAATCGAGCAGCAGGCAAGAGCTGCAATCAGAGCGAACTTGATGGTATGCATGAGAGTCGATGGTCAGAGGCGAGCCATGGGGGTTCTGGGCCGCAAGCCCACATTGTGCGGCAAGTCGCAGGTACAATCCTTCTTTTGGAGCCTCCACATGCGCCTTCTCGGAAAAGCACTGACCTTTGACGACGTCCTGCTCGTTCCCGCCTACTCCGAAGTCCTGCCCAAGGACGTTTCCCTCGCCACCCAATTCACCCGCAATATTCGCCTGAACCTGCCCCTGGTGTCTGCCGCCATGGACACGGTGACGGAAGCGCGTCTGGCCATCGCCATTGCGCAAGAAGGCGGTATCGGCGTGATCCACAAGAACATGACGGCCGAGCAACAAGCTGCCGAAGTGTCCAAGGTCAAGCGCCATGAGTCCGGCGTGGTCCACGACCCCGTGGTCATCACCCCCGAGCACACCGTGCTGCAGGTGCTGCAACTGTCCGAAGAGCGCGGCATTTCGGGCTTCCCCGTCTGCGACGGCGGCAAGGTCGTTGGCATCGTGACGAGCCGCGATGTGCGTTTCGAGACCCGCTACGACGTCAAGGTCCGCGAGATCATGACGCCGCGCGAAAAGCTCATCACCGTCAACGAAAAAGACGGCACGACACCCGCCGAAGCCAAGGCGCTGCTGAACAAGCACAAGCTGGAACGCATTCTGGTGGTGAACGACGCCTTTGAGCTCAAGGGCCTGATCACCGTCAAGGACATCAACAAGCAGACCACCTTCCCCAATGCCGCACGTGACGCATCGGGCCGTCTGCGCGTTGCCGCTGCCGTCGGCGTGGGTGCCGGCACCGAAGAACGCGTGGAACTGCTGGTCAAGGCCGGCGTGGACGCGATTGTGGTGGACACGGCTCACGGCCACAGCAAGGGCGTGATCGACCGCGTGCGCTGGGTCAAGCAGAACTACCCCCAGGTGGACGTGATCGGCGGCAATATCGCCACCGGTGCGGCCGCTCTGGCTCTGGTCGAGGCCGGCGCTGACGCGGTCAAGGTCGGCATCGGCCCCGGCTCCATCTGCACCACGCGTATCGTGGCCGGTGTGGGCGTGCCCCAGATCATGGCCATCTCCAACGTGGCCGAAGCCCTGAAGGGCACGGGCGTGCCCCTGATCGGTGACGGCGGCATCCGCTTCTCCGGCGACATCTCCAAGGCTCTGGCCGCCGGCGCGTCCACCATCATGATGGGCGGCATGTTCGCGGGTACCGAGGAAGCTCCTGGCGAAGTGATTCTGTACCAGGGCCGCTCGTACAAGAGCTACCGCGGCATGGGCTCCATCGGCGCCATGCAGCAAGGCTCGGCCGACCGCTACTTCCAGGAATCCTCCACCGGCAACCCCAATGCCGACAAGCTAGTGCCCGAAGGCATCGAAGGCCGCGTGCCCTACAAGGGCTCCATGGTTTCCATCGTCTACCAGATGGCCGGCGGCGTGCGCGCCTCCATGGGCTACTGCGGTTGCGCCACCATTGCCGAGATGAACGACAAGGCCGAGTTCGTGGAAATCACGGCGGCCGGCATCCGCGAATCTCACGTCCACGACGTGCAGATCACCAAGGAAGCGCCTAACTACCGCGCCGACTAAGCCTTTGTGATACGACCAGATTGCGTATTCTGGTCTGAATGCTAAAATCTGGTCTGATTCAAGCATCGGACCAGATTTTTTTCTTTTTGCGCAGCACCGCCATGCAATCTGTGGGCATCTACGAAGCCAAGACCCGTTTCTCCGCCTTGATCGAACTTGTCGAACAGGGAGAGGAAGTGCGCATCACGCGCCACGGCAAGGAGGTGGTGCGCATGCTGCCCGTGCGTCGCCGCCCGGTCATCACCGATGAGCAGATTACGCGGGAGCTGGAGCAGATTTCGGCTCTGCAAGCTACGGTAAAAGCGCCGGCAGCTACGGACTGCGTAGAAAATCTGCGCCGGACCGGCAGGAGCAAAGCATGACGGCGAGCTTTTCCGCCTTTGTGCTGGATGCCTCGGTCACCGCGGCCTGGCTGCTGCCCGACCAGGCCAGCCAACACACGCAGCGCCTCTATACCCGCATCCGCCGCGACGAGATCGATCCGCAGGCGCCCAATCTCTGGCAGTGGGAATGCGGCAATCTGATTGCCTCGGGCGTGAACAGCGGCCGCATCCCGCACACCAGCGTCGAAGGCCTGTGGGGCGTGCTGGAAGCCATTCGCCATCGCGTGGAACTGCATGAGCTGGCCCCGGCGCAGCACAAGGCAGTGCTGGATGTGGCGCTGGACACCGGCCTGCCTGTTTACGACGCTGCCTATCTATGGCTGGCGCAGTCGCTGCGCCTGCCGCTGGCGACTTTTGACGAAGTTCAGCGGGCTGCCGCCAGCAAGCGCGGCATTGCGCTGCTGGGCCCCGAAGATTTCTAACCCTTTTTGTCACCCTCTTGCCCTTGATCACCATGCAACACGACAAGATCCTCATTCTCGACTTTGGCTCCCAGGTCACCCAGCTGATCGCACGCCGCGTGCGCGAGGCCCATGTTTATTGCGAAGTCCACCCCTGCGACGTAAGCAGCGACTGGGTGCGCGAATTTGCGGCCGACGGCAAGCTCAAGGGCATCATTCTTTCGGGCAGCCATGCCAGCGTCTACGAAGTGGACGACCGTGCTCCCGACGCCGTGTTCGAGCTGGGCCTGCCCGTGCTGGGCATCTGCTACGGCATGCAGACCATGGCCACCCAGCTGGGCGGCAAGGTCGAAGGCAGCAACAGCCGTGAATTTGGCTACGCCGAAGTCCGCGCCCATGGCCATACCGAGCTGCTCAAGGGCATCGAGGACTTCGTCACGCCCGAAGGCCACGGCATGCTCAAGGTCTGGATGAGCCACGGCGACAAGGTCACCGAGCTGCCTCCGGGCTTCAAGGTCATGGCATCCACTCCGTCCTGCCCCATCGCCGGCATGGCCGACGAGGCGCGCCGCTATTACGCCGTGCAGTTCCACCCCGAAGTCACGCACACCGTGCAGGGCCAGGCGCTGCTCAACCGCTTTGTGCTCGACATCTGCGGCACCCAGGCCGACTGGATCATGGGCGACTACATCGAAGAAGCCGTGGCCAAGATTCGCGAGCAGGTCGGTGACGAAGAGGTGATTCTCGGCCTGTCCGGCGGCGTGGACTCCTCGGTCGCTGCAGCCCTGATCCACCGCGCCATCGGCGACCAGCTGACCTGCGTGTTCGTGGACCACGGCCTGCTGCGCCTGAATGAAGGCGATATGGTCATGGAGATGTTCGAAGGCAAGCTGCACGCCAAGGTCATTCGCGTAGATGCCAGCGAGCTGTTCCTGGGCAAGCTGGCCGGCGTGTCCGAGCCCGAGCAAAAGCGCAAGATCATTGGCGGTCTGTTTGTCGACGTATTCAAGGCCGAAGCCGCCAAGCTCAAGGCCGGCGACGGCGGCCACAAGGGCGCTACTTTCCTGGCCCAGGGCACCATCTACCCCGACGTGATCGAATCGGGCGGTGCCAAGAGCAAGAAGGCCGTCACCATCAAGAGCCACCACAACGTGGGCGGCCTGCCCGAGCAACTGGGCCTGAAGCTGCTTGAGCCGCTGCGCGACCTGTTCAAGGACGAAGTGCGCGAACTGGGCGTGGCCCTGGGCCTGCCCCGCGGCATGGTCTACCGCCACCCCTTCCCCGGCCCCGGCCTGGGTGTGCGCATTCTGGGTGAAGTGAAGAAGGAGTATGCGGATCTGCTGCGCCGCGCCGATGCCATCTTCATCGAAGAGCTGAACAACTGGATCGACGAAGCCAGCGGCAAGAGCTGGTACGACCTGACCAGCCAGGCTTTCACGGTCTTCCTGCCCGTCAAGAGCGTGGGCGTGATGGGCGACGGCCGCACCTATGACTATGTCGTGGCCCTGCG
>JAFAIY010000002.1 GCA_019236485.1 Comamonas sp.
ACCACGGCCTTGACCGCGGCGCTGGCATCGGCCTGCTCCATGGCGGCCACCAGGCCCTGGCGCACGGCAGCGCCCAGCGCGTTGACGGGCGGGTTGTGGATGCTGACCAGCAGGACGTCGCCGTCCTGCCTGAGTTCAACGACGGAAGCGGCAGCCTCAGCAGTCATGTTTGTCTCCGGTAAGTTTTTATTGAATTGCCGTCATTCTTGCGGCGACAATGTTTTCTAACAATCCCATGAATCATTGACAGACTGTCAAATAAATTCAAACAATCTTCGCCATGGACTCCCAATCCCTGACCCTGCTGGTCGAAATCATCGACAGCGGCAACCTCAGCCAGGCCGCGCGCAAGCTCAAGATGACGCGCGCCAATGTGAGCTACCACCTGGCGCAGCTGGAGAAAGCCGCCGGAGTGCAGCTGGTCAAGCGCACCACGCGCCGCGTGGAGCCCACGGAAATCGGCCTGCGCCTGTACGAGCACGGGCGCAATATCCACAACGAAATGCTGGCCGCGCGCGAGGCCATCACGGCGCTGGGCCAAAGCCTGCAGGGCCGCGTGGGCATCAGCGTGCCCAGCGGCTACGGCCAGATCGTGATGAGCGAATGGCTGATCGAGTTCAAGCGCCTGTACCCGGGCATCGTGCTCGATGTGCTGTTCGAGAACCGGGCCGACAATCTGCGCGACGATATGGACATCATCATCCGCGTGATCCAGGAGCCGCCGCTGTCCCTGGTGGCGCGCAGCCTGGGCACGGTGCGCTATCTGGCCTGTGCCTCGCGCGAATACGCGCAGACCCACGGCCTGCCCCGGACCCTGCACGCCTTGCGCAGCAGCCCGCTGATCACGGCCGGCGTGACCGGGCGACAGCTGCGCCTGGCCGCCTACCAGGGCAACGAGCGCCATGAAGTCATGCTCGAGCCCACGCTGATCTCAGAGCACTTTCCCTTTCTCAGGGACGGCATTCTGGCCGGCCTGGGCGTGGGCCTGGTGCCCGACTATGTGGTGCAGGACAAGCTGGCCAGCGGCGAGGTGCTGACCACGCTGGACGAATACCGGCTGAGCATTTTCGGCACCCATATGTATCTGCTCTACCTGCCCAACCGCCACCAGACCAAGGCCGTGCGCACCTGCATAGACTTTCTGCTGGCCAAGGCCCAGCCCGGGGAAGCGGCCCGGACCGCGGAACATTAATCTGCGCGAGCAGATTTAAAGAGTCAGGCAGCAGCGCCCAGCCCTGCGCAATGCCCGCCATATGTTGACGGCGGCATTGCGCGCTCCTCAGGCCGTCTTGCGCAGAAAGCCCTGGTTGCCGCCGTTGCGGTTGGGGGCAAAACCGTTGGCGGCCAGGCTTTCTTCGACGCTGTCGTAGAACACGCCGATGCGGCTGATCTCGCGGGCTTCCTTGGCCGTGGCGATCGGGCGGCCGAATTCGCGCGAGATGCGCACCAACTGCTCGATCTGCGAGACGGTGCTGGCCTTCTCGGTACGGCTCTGGTTCCACAGGCAGTCTTCGGTGCCGCAGCGCACATGCAGACCGGCGGCAATGCCCCACATGTTCACGGGCAGCACATTGCGCACATTGCTCTCCACGGTCAGCACCGCGCCATCGGGCACGGCGCGCACGAAGTTGGCCAGGCTGTACAGGCTGGGCGTGTCCATGCCGCCGGCGATCGCCACCCAGTTCATCACCAGCGGGCCCATATAGAAGCCGCGGCGCATCAGGCGCTCCACCGATTCGAAGCTGTTGAGGTTGTAGCACTGGAAGGCGCTCTGGATGCCGGCCTTGGTCAGGCGCCGCACATGCTCCTCGACCCAGCCCGGCTGGGCCGGCACGGTCATTTCCTTGTAGGCATTGAACAGCACGGGGTTCTCGCGCGAGGTGCCGCGGAAGTCCGCATCCTCGGCCTGGTCGGTCACGTTCATCTGCGAGGTGTTCACCGTCACCGTCACCTGATCGGGCACCGGGTCCAGATCGGCCAGCATATGGCGCGTGTCGTCGGACAGCCATTTGGCGGCCTGGCCCTCGTCCTCGGGCGCGAAGCTGATGGAGCCGCCGACCTGGATGATCATCTCGGGCACGGCCTTGCGCACGCCGGCGATCAGCTCGTTGAACTTGGACAGGCGCTTGCTGCCCTTGCCATCGAGTTCGCGCACATGCAGGTGCAGCACCGTGGCGCCGGCGTTGTAGCAGTCCACGGCCTTCTGGATCTGCGCCTCCATGGTGACGGGAATGTCTTCGGGAAAGTCGGAAGGCAGCCAGCCCGGCGCATA
>JAFAIY010000120.1 GCA_019236485.1 Comamonas sp.
ATCGGGGCTGCTGTTGCTGAAATTGTCGTAGATCAGATACGGCTCGCCGGCCGCAGACAGCTCCACGCAGGTGTGCGAGCCGATAAAGCCGGCGCCGCCTGTAATCAGAATCATGGGGACCTCTTGCTGGTGGTTATACCTAGGTAATAGCGCCATCACATGGCGCTTTCAGAATGCATTCAACCCCTGGAGTGCCATGGGGCGACAGTGCGGCCATGCGGATGGCGCTGCAGTGGGTTCAAGGCCGAGTGCCGACGCCGGGCGTTCATTTTGCCTCTCGCCAGCCGGGTCGCGGCCCATGGCCTGGCCGCAGCGGATTTCCTTTTCACCTCCGCTGGAGCCATTTGACTTGAGCATTTTTCAGGGTTTTTAGTGGGTATTTGGCAACGTATTTACGCCGAATGCGGGGAGTAAGTCTATACGTTATAAAGTTTTTAACAATTTGAAAATGACTGTTAATTTATGATAACTATCAATTAACGTGTAAACCATAAACTCAAGGGTCTGGCCGTGAATGCTTTTCTGCGAAGTTGCGTGTTCTGCTGCGCCTTGCTGTACAGCTTGTGCAGCCAGGCTGCGCAGCCGGCGGTTGCCGTCTACTACGGGGCCAAGGCTTCGCTGAGCGAACTCAGCCTTTACGACATTGCCGTCGTCGAGCCCGACCATGGCTACGACCCGCAGCGTTTCCGCGCGCAGGCGCCGGGCAGCGAACTCTATGCCTATGCCTCGGTGGCCGAAGTGCTGCCGGAGCGGGCCTATTTCAAGAAGCTGCCGGCCGCATGGCAGATGGCGCGCAACGGAGCCTGGCGTTCCATCGTGATCGACCAGACCCCCGCGCAGTGGCCGGAGTTCTTTGCGCAGCAGGTGATCGCTCCGCTCTGGGACAAGGGCTTCAGAGGCTTTTTCCTGGACACGCTGGACTCCTACCGCCTGGCTGCGAACTTCGACGAAGCGGCGCAGCAGGATGGCCTGGTCCGCGTCATCGAGACCTTGCATAGCCGCTTTCCAGGCATCAAGCTGATCCTGAACCGCGGCTTCGAGATCGTGCCGCGGGTGCGCGACAAGATTCAGATGGTGGCGGCAGAGTCGCTGTATCGCGGCTGGGACGCCAATCTCAAGCGCTATATCGAAATTCCGGCCAAGGACCGCGAATGGCTGCTGCAGCAGCTGCAGACCATACGCGAGCGCGACAAGCTGCCGGTGCTGGCCATTGACTATGTGGCTCCGCATGACCGCGACACCACGCGTGCCATCGCACAGCGCATTGCGCAGCTGGGCATCATCCCCTGGGTGAGCGATGCCGGCCTGCAGACCCTGGGCGTGGGCCGGGTCGAGGCCGTAGCGCGCCGGATACTGGTGCTCTACAACGGTGCCGACGATCCCGCGCTCGACTACGCCTCGGCCCACCGTTTCCTCGAGATGCCCATCAACTACATGGGCTATATGGTCGACTATGCCGATGTGCGCTCGGCACTGCCCAGCGACGTGGGGCGGGATCGCTACGCGGGCGTGGTGAGCTGGTTTGGCGGCGGCATTCCCGATGCGCGTTTGAAGGATGTGCGCAGCTGGATGGTGCGCCATGTCCAGCAGGGCATGCCGCTGTTGATGCTGGAGGCGCCCGGCGTGTCCCTGGACCGTACGCTGGCGACCACGCTGGGCGTGCGCAGCATGGAGAGCGTGCCGGCCTTCCCGCTGAAAAAGGCCGAGCAGGCGGCGCTCATGGGGTTCGAGACCGAGCCCGGGCTGCCGGCCCACGACTATACGGGCTGGCTGTTGACGCCGCAGCTGCAGCAGCAAAGCCGGCAACTGCTGTCCTTTGACGATGCCAAGGGCCAGCGCTTCATCTCCGCGGCCATCACGCCCTGGGGCGGCTTTGTGATGACGCCCTATGTGCTGACCGATATGCCGGGCACGGAGCAGTCGCGCTGGGTGGTCGATCCTTTCGCCCTGCTCAAACAGGCTTTGCGGCTCAGTGTGTTTCCCGTTGACGCGGCGACCACCGAGAACGGCCGCCGCCTGCTGCTGGCCCATGTGGACGGAGACGGCTTCCCATCCAAGGCCGAAGCGCCGGGTGCCCCTTTTGCCGGAGAGATGCTGCGCCGCGAGATCCTCGAGCGCTACCGCATTCCGCACACGGTGTCCGTGATCGAGGCCGAGGTTTCGCCTCAGGGCCTGTATCCGCAATGGGCGGATCAGCTCGAGGGCATCGCCAAGCGCATCTTCGCCATGCCGCATGTGGAGATCGCCAGCCACTCCTATTCCCACCCCTATCTCTGGGACCGCTCCGTAAGCCATGGCCTGTTTGCCGAAAGCAAGGAGGCCAGCCTGAACCTCAACATTCCCGGCTATGAAATGGACCTGCGCCGGGAGATCGTGGGCTCGGTCGACTACATCCGCCAGCGCCTGGCTCCCGCGGGCAAGCCGGTCAAGGTGTTTCTGTGGACCGGCGATACGGCGCCCGGCGCCGATGCGCTGGCCATCTCCGATGCCGCGGGCCTGCTGAACATGAATGGCGGGGATACCTCGATCACGCGCAGCAATCCGTCCATCACCGAGGTCAAGAGCTGGGGCCTGCGCAAGGGCGGACATCTGCAGATCTATGCGCCAGTCACCAACGAGAACATCTATACCAATCTGTGGCATGGCCCGTTCTACGGCTTCGAGCGCGTCATCGAGACCTTCGAGATGACCGACGCGCCGCGACGCCTCAAGGCCGTGGACATTTATTACCACTCCTATTCGGCCAGCAAGCAGGCCAGCCTCAAGGCCTTGCACAAGGCCTATCAATGGGCGCTGAGCCACAAGCTGCATCCGATCTACGGCTCGGAATACATACGCAAGGTCGAGGATTTCTACGAATTTGCCATCGGCCGGGACGGCGAGGGCTGGCGCCTGCGCGGCCCCGGGCGGCTGCGCACGCTGCGCCTGCCGCCGGGCCTGGGCACGCCCGTAATGGCCGAAAGCACGGGCGTTGCCGGCTATGCGCCGGGAGTGGACGGCAGCTATCTGCACCTGACCGGCGGCGCGGCCCGGATGGTGGTGCGCACAGGGCCCGTGCCCGCCGCATCCATCCCCTATCTGGTGGATGCCAACGCCCGTCTCAAGGACTGGCAGACCCAGGCCGACGGCAGCCTGCGCTTCACGCTGGAAGGCCATGTGCCGCTGGAGCTGCGCATGTATCTGCCGCCCGGCTGCTCGCTGAGCTCGGCCGCTGCCAACTCCTCCATCAGCGCGGTGTCCGCAGCGGACCGCTCTGCCATCCGTTCCTTCAGAAGTGCCAACCAAAGTGCCCAACTCCAAGCGCAATGCCATGCGCTCTGAGCGCCCGACCACGGTTCCTCCCTGGCTGATCGCACTGCTGGCAGTGCTGATCGGCGGAGCTTTGTGGATGCTGTTCCCCAAGCAGGCGCTGGAGCGCCGGCTCGCGGATACGACGGACGACTCCGAGCTTTCGCTCAACTATCTGAGCAATCTGCTCAAGAGCGACCCGGGCAACGAACGCCTGCAGGGCCTGTTCAAGGCCAAGCAGCAGCGGCTGGAAGCCATGCGACAGGCCGAGGAGGAGGCGCGCAAGCAGGTCCTGCCCAGCGCTGCGGCCCAGGCCTGGGATAGTTGGCAGACGCTGTACCAGCGCTATCTGGAGGCCAAACAGCAGGGACATGGAGATGGCGGCCAGGCCAAGCTGCTGGCGCCCGCCGTGATCCAGGCGCTCAAGGCCGTGCCGCGCAGCGAGCTGAGCCAGGAGCAATCCCTTTATCTGGCATCTTCGGCGCTGGTGCTGAACGATGAGCCTCAGGCTCTGGAAATCTATGAGGAACTGGCCCGCAAGCAGGAATCTCCTGCGCGCAAGGCTCGGGTGTACGAGGCTGCGGCACGCCAGACGCTGGGGCTGTCCATGTATGAGCAGTCCTCCCGGCTGTGGCGCGAGGCCAGCGCCGCGGCGCAGGATGTGCAGCAGTCGCGCGACTATATGTGGCAGGCCTTGCAGGTGCTGCAGGCCGGCAACCGCGCCCAGGAGGCACTGGCTCTGGCGCGCGAGCAGCAGGAGCTGCTGGGCAGCGAGCCCGAGACGCTGCGCCGCCTGATAGGCCTAGCGCGCGCGGCGGGCGCTTCGGCCGAGGCCGAGCGCTATGCCAAGCAGCTGCTCAAGCTGTCGCTGCTGCAGCAATGGCAGGGCATGCAGGCCACGGCCGTCGCCGAGATGGGCGGCGGGGCCGACGATGGCGCCTGGGCGCTGCGCCCCGTGCTCTGGAAGGCGCCGGGCTGGACGCTGCAGCACACGGCCGCCCCGGCCAGGAACCAGGCCCCGGGACTGCCGTTCGACGACAAGACCTATGAGCTGGGCTACCAGGTATTCCTCGAGAACCGCAATCTCGAGGATGCCTGGCGCGTGGCCGCGGCCGCCGTGCACCAGGCCCCGGGCAATATGGTGTGGCGCGAGCGTCTGGCCCAGGTGGCCGAGTGGAGCGGCCGCCAGCAGATGGCCCTGGACAACTGGCTGGCCATTGCCCAGGCCACGCAGCGCGAGGCAGCCTGGCAGTCCGTGATGCGGCTGGCGCCGGGCCTGTTCGACGATAGAGCGCTGGTGGCCGGCATCAAGCATGAGCTGGGCCGCCGTCCTGGCGATGCGACGCTGCAGCTGGCGCTGGTCCAGGCCTACGAGCGCCAGGCCGAGCCGCAGCCGGCGATCGACTATCTGCTGGCCCACGGGAATACGCCGCAGGCGCAGATTCTGCTGGCCCAGCTGGCCGAACGCGCCGGCCAGCCCGTGGTGGCGCTCGATGCCTGGAAACGCCTGCTCAGCGATCCGGCGCAGCGTGTTCCGGCCAATGTCATGCCGGCCGCGGTGCTGGCATTTCTGCAGGGCGAGCGGGCGCTTGGCCTGAGTTGGCTGGACGACGCCCAGGCGCGGGTGCCGGCCGATATGGGGGCCGAAGCCGAGGCCGAATACTGGCGCTTGCTGGGCGAGGTGGCGCAGAAGCAGCAGCAGGAAGCCCTGGCCCTGGGCGCTTTCAGGCGTTTGCTGGAGATGTCGGATGCCACGGGGCGCGATTTCGACGAGGTCATCAACCTGCTGATGCGCAGCGATCGCAGCGAGGCGGCTCAGGTGTCGTTGCGCGCCTGGCAGCAGTTCCATGATCCGCGCCATCTGTCCCAGGCGCTCTATGTGCTGCAAGATCTGGGCGAGTGGAGCCAGGTGGGCCGGCAGATCGACCCGGCCCTGGCCGATGCCAAGACCGCAGGTCTGCTGCTGCAGCAGCCGGCCTTTCTGCATGTCGCAGCGCTTTACTACCAGCATGTGGGCCAGGCAAAGAAGGCCCTGGAGCTGCTGCAGAAAGGCCTGGCCCTGGATGGCGGCTCGACCCTGATGCGCGAGTCGCTGCTGTGGCTGCTGATAGACACGCAAAATGCCACGCTGCTCGTGCCCCTGCTGGCTCAGGTCGAGCCGACCTGGGCCCGGGACCCTGAGATGCACGATGCGCTGGCGGCCGCCTATATGGCTCTGTCCCGTCCGGCCGTGGCTCTGCAGCGCTATCTGCGTCCCCATCTGCAGGAGAACGGCGACGACTTTCTCTGGATGATGAGCTACGCCGATGCGCTGGAGCAGAACCAGCAGGTCGATCTGGCCTGGCGGCTGCGGCGCGAGCTGTGGACCAAGCAGGCCCGCCAGACGCGGGACGCCGGGCTGGCCGATGCTGGGGCAGGCAGCGCCCCAGGCAGCAAGCTGCGCCGCTGGCTGAACCCCCAGGACCTGAACAAGGTGCAGCGCCAGGCCCGCAACCGGCTGATGCTCTCGCAAGCGCATGGCGATGACGAACTGGTCCTGCTGCGCGAGCTCATGCGCATGGACCGCGATGCGGGCCGCGAGCTTTCCCCGGCGGCCGTGGAACTGGCCATCGCCTGGCTGCAGGACAAGGGCGAGTACTCGACCGAGCGCGGCTATCTGTGGCAGCAGTACGCACTCAGCCGCAGCAAGCGCGCGAATCGGCCGCTGTGGGCCGAGATCACCGTGGCCCTGGCCGAGAAGGACCATGCCCAGGTCGGCCAGCTGCTGGAGCAATACGATGCCAGCCTGTCGCGCTATGACCGCATCAACGCCGCGGCCCTGACGGGCGACGGCCGGCTGGCACAGTCGGCGGCCTTCGAGACCCAGCACGACCAGCCCGATGACGACAGCCTGCATCTGGCTCTCACCGAACAGCTGCTGGCCTTCAGCGACCATGCAGGCCTGCAGCTGCACAGCCGGCGGCTGGACGGCATAGACGAGCGGGCTCAGCGTCTGAGCTGGCATCTGGCGCTGAGCCCGCGCTGGGCTCTGGACATCGATGCCGATCACACGCGCCGCAGCGTGAACGGCCGCGGTTTCGTGCAGGATCCTTCGTCCGAGCATGGCCTGGGCCTGCGCCTGACGCGCAAGACCCAGGGTTCCAGCAGCGAGTTCATGCTGGGCCAGCGCCGGAGCCTGGACAGCTATATGCCCATGCAGATCTCGCACACCCAGATCCTGGATAGCCGCCTGAGCCTGCAGGCTTCGCTGGGCCGCGATCTGCTGACGCAGGAAACGCTGCCTCTGCGCATGGGGGGCATGAAGGACCGCGCGGCCGTGGGCGCCACCTACAGGCTGTCGCGGCTGGACCAGCTCAGCCTGGAGTACGCCTATGAGCGCTTCCATGTGCAGACCGGCGCGCGCGTGGGCCTGGGCCATCAGACCACGCTGCAATACACCCATACCTATCGCAGCGAAGCGCCCATGGTCCAGTTCGGTGCCTTCACCTCCTGGCACCGCTACAGCCGCAACAACCCCGCGGAGCTTAGCGGCCGGGATGCGGCGGTGCTGCGCTATCTGCCGCCGGGCAACGATGCCGGCATCGACTATCTGCTGCCCGGTAATTTCCGTTTCTCGGGGGTGCAGATCTCGGCCAACATGCCTTATGCGCAGGAGTACTCGCGCGCGCTGCGGCCGTTCGCCAGCCTGGCGCTGACCCACCACAGCATCAACGGCGCGGGTTACGACCTCAGCCTCGGCCTGGCCACCAGCGTGCTGGGGGCGGATCACCTGATGCTGGGGCTGAATTTCTCCAAATCGGGTGTCAACACCACCGGCACGACCCGCGAGCTGCAGCTCGCCTACCGCCTCCATTACTGAAGATTTCAAGGAGCTCTTCCATGACTCATCGCACTTTTTTCGCCTCCCGCATCCGCCTGCTCACGGGCGCCGCCCTGCTGGGGCTGCTCGGCGCCTGTTCCACGCTGGACCAGGGCAAGTCCCCGGCCCTGGAGAAGAACGCCAACTGGGCGGTGCTGCCGTTCGAGAACCATACCGAAACGCCCATGGCCGGCAGCCGGGCCGAAAGCATTGCCACGGCCTTGCTGAGCAGCCGCGGCATAGGTGCCGTCAAGCGCTACACGGGCGAGGCCCAGCAGGAGACGCTGTTCGACGGCCGCGATGCCAAGCGTCGCGAAGATGCGCTGGCCTGGGCGCGCAGCGAAGGGGTGCGCTACGCCTTGCTGGGGGCGGTTGACGAATGGCGCTACAAGGTCGGCGTGGACGGCGAGCCTGCCGTCGGCGTGGCCCTGGAGATCGTCGATGTGGACAGCGGCGCCACGGTCTGGAGCGGTGCTGGCGGTCAGAGCGGATGGAGCCGCGAGGCATTGTCGGCCGTCGGGCAGAAGCTGATTCGCAAGCTGCTGGGTACGGGCCTGGCCGACGCCCGATAAGCACTGAACAGGATTTCCAGCCATGCAAGATCACGCCACGACACCCACAGCCACGCCGGATTCCGTGCGCCGCATGGGCATTGCCGCGGAATTCAGAAGCTCGCCGCTGGGGCTGCTGGTGCAAACCAGCGAGCGCCCCGGGGTGGTGGTGGCCGAGACCTTGCTGCTGCCCCTGCTGGCATTGCTGATAGGTTATGTTTTCAGCCGCAGCGATCCGCTGTGGGTATATGCCGAGTTTCCCTGGTCCTGGCTGGCGCCCATGGTCGTGGCCCTGCGCTACGGGCCTGTCGCGGGCCTGTCGGCGGCCGGCGTGCTGCTGCTGGGCTGGCTGGGATTCAACCGCGAGGACCTGAGCAGCTTTCCTCAGCAGTACTTCCTGGGCGGCCTGATGGTCGTGATGATCGTGGGCGAGATCTCCAGTCTCTGGCGCGCCCGCATCCGGCGCGCGCGCACCGCCCAGCACTATATGGACCAGCGCACCGAACAGCTCATACGCCAGCACTATCTGCTGCGCCTGTCGCACGACCAGTTGGAGCAGGAGCTGATCGGCCGCCCGGTGTCGATGCGCGATGCGATCAGCGT
This sequence comes from Comamonas sp., assembly GCA_019236485.1. Lineage (GTDB taxonomy): Bacteria > Pseudomonadota > Gammaproteobacteria > Burkholderiales > Burkholderiaceae_C > Comamonas. Next base: position 8,302 of record JAFAIY010000120.1, read on the forward strand.
GCTCAGCGGGCTCAGCGGCGCGCCCGGCGATGCGCAAAGCCTGCTCAATCTGCTGGCGCAGTTCTGCCAGATCAGCGCCGCCAGCCTGGTGGCTGTGCGCGACGACAAGCTCGAGCCTCTGCCGATTGCGCAGCTGGGCGGGGCCCATGAGGTCAGGCCCGAGGACCCGCTGCTGCGCCAGGCGCTGGAAGCCCGTGTGCTGACCCATGTCTCCCAGGGCCTGCGGGATGCGCAGCAGACCCGCTACCTGGTGGTGGCGCCTATGCTGGATCTGGGCGGCGAGATCTATGGCCTGCTGCTGGTGGAGGAGATGCCTTTCTTCGCGCTGCAGGAGGAAACCCTGCAGACCATCAATCTGCTGCTCGGCTATTACACGGACAGCGTGGCGGCGAACCGCCTGGCCCAGCCGCTGCTGCAGGCCTATCCCCTGTGCCCGCGGCCGTTCGCATCCGAGCTGCAGCGCATGGAACATGTGAACCGCAGCGCCCGCCTGAGCAGCGTGGTCGTGGTGCTCGAGCTTTCGCCGCAGGCGGTGCAGAACCAGATGGCCCAGCAGCTGATGCGCCTGGAGCGCATGCTGGATCGCTCCTGGCTGATCGAAGGCCGGAGCAAGCAGTGGCTGGCCATCCTCATGCCGCTGGGCACCGGCGCCACGGCCGAGGGCTATCTGAACCGCATCGAAGACTGGCTGGGCCAGCGCGGCATGGACTCCCTGGGAGCGGCCGGCATTTTTCCGCACACCGTCTTGCTGGACCGCTGCTCGGCCCTGAACGTGCTGGAGCAGCTCGACAGGATGAGCCATGATTAATGTCAAGCTGGCGCTGTCCGCCCTGCTGGCGGAGATCGCCTCCTGGAGCGGTCTGTGGCTGCTGCACAACCACTCGGATGCGGCGCTGCTCAGCTATCTGGCCGCGCATGCGCTGGCCAGCGTGCTGCTGGCGCTGTGCCTGTCCCCGTTCCTGGTGCCGGCGGCCGATGCGCGGCGACAGCGCCTGCCGCTGGTCGCGCTGATGGCCTTGCTCTCTTACGCCGTGCCGGTGGTCGGCTTTGTCGGCTCGGTGATCGCCACCGTGGCGCTGCACCGGCGGCGCGGCTTTGCGGCGCACAAGCAATTCTCTTCACTGCCGCTGCCCGAGTTCGATCCGCACCAGCAGGCGGGCGGCAGCCGGCGGCAGGTGGGCTTGCAGTCCTTTCTGGCCAATCAGGCGGTCCCCGTGCCTTTGCGCATGCGCTCCCTGGCGGCCCTGGGCCATGTCTCCGGGCGCATTGCCTCGCCCATGCTGCGCATGGCGCTGAGCGACTCCAGCGATGATCTGCGGCTTCTGGCCTACAGCATGCTGGATGCCCAGGAGCGCCAGCTCAGCCAGTCCATCCACCAGGAGCTGCAGGCGCTGGAGCGCGCGCGTGCGGTTGAGGGTGAGGCAGCCGGTCCCCGCGGTCTGCAGGCCGCCTGGGCGCTTTCCGATCTGTTCTGGGAGCTGATTTACCAGGGCTCGGCGCAGGGCGATGTGCGCGACCATGCCATTCAGCAGTCGCTGCATTACTGCGACCAGGTGCTGGCCCAGCGCCCGGATACCGCGCTGCTGCTGTTGCGCAAGGGGCGCTTGCTGCATCTGCTGGCCGACGGCGACGGCGCTCAGTCCTGCTATCAGCGGGCGCTGGACCTGGGCCTGCCGGCGGCACGCGTCATTCCCTATCAGGCCGAGTTGCTGTTCGAGCAACGTCAGTTCGCCAAGGTGCAGGAGCTGATGTGCAGGCTCGAGCATCAGCAGGTTCTGCCCCGTCTGCGCCCCTGCATCCAGTACTGGAGTGCCCCATGAGTTCTCTTCCCAAGGCCGCACGGGCCGATATCGCCCTGCTGCTCGAGGGCACTTTCCCCTATGTGAGCGGCGGTGTGTCGAGTTGGGTCAACCAGATCCTGAAGGCCTACCCGCAGCATACTTTTGCCATCGTCTTCATCGGCAGCCGGCGCGAGGACTACGGCGATTTCCGCTACGAGCTGCCGCCCAATGTGGTGCATTTCGAGGAGCATTTCCTCTATGGCCACGCGTCGGGCAAAGCGCGGCTCGCGCCGCGCCGGGGCGAGCCCGAAGCCATGTCCAAGCTGCGGCAATTGCTGCAGGCACTCGAGCGGCAGGACGACAGCCCCGCGGGCAGGGCCGAGGTGCTGGCCGCCATGCGCGCCGTCGCCATGGAGCTGCTGCCGGGCGGCAGCCTGCCGCAGGAAGACTTTCTGCACAGCGAATATGTGTGGGAGCTGATACAGGACAGCTACCGGCGCCATTGCACCGACCCGTCCTTCGTCGACTTCTTCTGGACCGTGCGCATCATGCTGCAGCCGCTGTGGCTGCTGGCGCGCATCGCCCAGGAGCTGATTCCGGTGCGTGTGCTACATACGGTCTCCACGGGCTATGCAGGCTTTCTGGGCGGCATGCTGCACCATCTGCGCGGATTGCCGCTGGTGCTGTCCGAGCATGGCATCTATACCAAGGAGAGGCAGATCGACCTGCTCCAGAGCCAGTGGATACGCGACAACCGCAATGTCTTCCAGCGGGATCCCATGGAGGTCTCGTTTTTCCGCCAGATGTGGATCCAGTTCTTCGAGCTGATGGGGCGTTTTTGCTACGAGGCCGCCGATCCCATCATTGCGCTGTTCGAGGCCAACCGCCTGCGTCAGGTGGCCGACGGTGCTGTGCCGGAGCGCACCAGCAATATCCCCAACGGCATCAGCGTGGAGCGCTTTGCGCCGCTGCGCGCCCTGCGTCCGGCCGCGACGCCGCCTGTGCTGTGTCTGATAGGCCGCGTGGTGCCGATCAAGGACATCAAGACCTTTATCCGCGCCATGCGCCGCGTGGTCAATCATCTGCCCGAAGCCCAGGCCTTGATCGCCGGCCCCACGGCCGAGGACCCGGCCTATGTAGAGGAGTGCCGCAATCTCGTGGACAGCCTGGGCCTGCAGGCCCAGGTGCACTTTCTGGGCATGCAGAAGATCGACGAGCTGCTGCCGCGTGTCGGTCTGGTGGTGCTCTCGTCCATCAGCGAGGCCCTGCCGCTGGTGCTGCTGGAGGCGCAGGCCGCGGGCGTGCCCGTGGTCAGCACCGACGTGGGCTCCTGCCGCCAGCTCATCGAAGGGCTGGAGCCCGAGGACTGGGCGCTGGGCAGCTGCGGTCGCGTGGTCGGCATTGCCGACCCCGCGGCCCTGGCCGATGCGGCCCTGGAACTGCTTAAATCGCCCGAGGCCTGGCAGGCCGCGAGCGCCGCAGGGATTGCGCGCGTGGAGCGCTATTACTCCGATCACCTGCTGTTCGACCGCTACCGTCAGGTCTATGACCGGGCCATGCAACATTCCGAGGAATATCACTGATGGCCGGCATTGGCTTTGAACTGCGCCACCTGCTGCGCAAAAACACGCTGACCAGCATGCTCCAGGCCTATGCCTATGCGGGCGTGATCGGCTCTGGCCCCTGGGTGTTCTCCATCATCGGCATCTTGCTGGTCGGGGTGTTCAGCCTCAGCGTCGTGGCTCCGCCGCTGCTGGTGACCCAGTTCCAGACATCGGTGACCTATCTGGTGGCCTGCAGCCTGATACTGACCGGCGCGGCGCAGCTGATGTTCACGCGCTTTGTTTCGGACCGGCTGTTTCTCAAGCAGGATGAAACCGTGCTGCCCAATCTGCACGGGCTGCTGCTGCTGATCGTGGCCGTCGCCAGCAGCGTGGGCACGCTGGCCCTGTTCGTGGTGCTGCCGGGCCAGAGCCTGCTGTACCGGATGCTGATGCTGGCCGGCTTCACGCTGATGTGCGTGGTCTGGATGCTGACCGTTCTGCTGTCCGGCCTCAAGCATTACAAGGCCATCACCGCGCTGTTCGGGGTCAGCTATGCGCTCATCGTCGTGCTGTCGCTGCCTCTGCGCCGCTGGGGGCTGGAGGGGCTGCTGAGCAGCTTCGTGCTCGGCAATATCGTGCTGGTGGCCGGCATGTGGGCCATCGTGCTGCGGGCTTTCCCGATCAAAAAGCGCTGGATCGCCTTCGATTTCATGCAGCGCTCGCTGATCTTTCCGGTGCTGATCGCCGTCGGCCTGTTCTACAACCTGGGCATCTGGGTCGACAAGTTCATGTTCTGGTATTTCCCGCCGACCTCGCAGCAGATCATCGGCGGGCTCAGGGCCTCGCTGATCTACGACCTGCCGGTTTTCCTGTCCTATCTGTCCATCATTCCGGGCATGGCGGTGTTTCTGGTGCGCATAGAGACCGATTTCGTCGAGTACTACGACAAGTTCTTCGATGCGGTGCGCGGCGGCGGCTCCCTGAGCTATATACAGTCCATGCGCAACGAGATGGTGTATGCGATACAGGCCGGCCTGGGCGAGATCGCCAAGGTGCAGACGCTGGCGGTTCTCGTGACCTTTGTCACCGGTCCGGCCGTACTGCATCTGCTGGGCATATCGCAGCTATACCTGCCGCTGCTGCATGTGCAGGTGGTCGGTGCCGGCCTGCAGGTGGGCGTGATGGCCGTGCTCAATGTGTTCTTCTACCTCGACGAGCGGCGCATCGTGCTCCTGCTCTGTGCGCTGATGGTGGTGCTGAACATCGTCTTTACCGGCGTTTCCCTGGCGCTGGGAGCGGCTTTCTACGGCTATGGTTTCTGCCTGGCGATGCTGGCAACCCTGTGTACGGGTCTGTTCCTGCTGACGCGCGAGCTGGACCGGCTGGAATACAAGACTTTCATGTTGCAGTAGCCGGGCCCAGCCGCTGTGTTCGCCCGGGCGCAATGGCTGCGGCACGGTCCATGCTCCGAACAAGTTCATGGTTTTGCATACAGCTTGGTGACGTCGGGGGCTGACTGCGCGACAATAGCGGATTCGGCACCTGCGGCCGCCCCGTTCCATGGGGTATACGGCTGCCGGGGAGACGGGCTTCCCGTCCCGGCCGCTCGCTTTTTCCACTTCAAATTCTGACGCCATGAAAAAACGTACCCTGCTGGCCACGGTGGCCCTGACTGCAATTTTGGCTGCCTGCGGCAAGAACGAGCCCGCATCCAGCACTGCTGCAGCATCTGCACCGGCTCCCGCCCCGGCAGCCGCCACCAAGCTGGTGGTGGGTCTGGACGACAACTTCCCGCCCATGGGTTTCCGT
>JAFAIY010000173.1 GCA_019236485.1 Comamonas sp.
GCCATCGAGGCGCGCGACGCGGGGCTGGAGCTGGCGCTGCAGCTGCTGATCTACCCGGGCACCACGGCCCATCAGGACACCGCTTCGCACCGGCGCTATGCCCATGGGCTGGTGCTGGACGAGCCAGCGATCACCTGGTTCTTCGCGCAGTACATCGCCGAGCCCGAGCAGCGCGAGGACTGGCGCTTTGCGCCGCTGCTGGCGCCCGATGTGGACGACGTGGCCCCGGCCTGGATAGGGCTGGCCGAATGCGATCCGCTGGTGGACGAGGGCGTGGAATACGCGGACAAGCTGCGCATGGCCGGCGTTGCCGTGGAGCTGGAAATCTACAAGGGCGTGACCCATGAATTCGTCAAAATGGGGCGTGTGATCGCCGAGGCGCGCACAGCCCATGCCCATATGGCGGCGGCATTGCGCGAGGCCTTTGGACTGAACTGAACCACAACAAGGATTGAAATGCAAAGACAGGACTTTCGCAGCTTCACGCGCATCGAGGTGCGCTGGGCCGAGGTGGATGCCCAGAAAATCGTTTTCAACGCCCACTATCTGATGTATGCCGATGTGGCCATCACCAACTACTGGCGCCAGCTGGCCATTCCCTACGAAAGCGGCTTCGCCGCACTGGGCGGCGAGCTGTTCGTGAAAAAAGCCAGCACTACCTACCACGGCTCGGCCACGCTAGGCGACGTGCTGGAGGTGGGCATTCGCTGCGTCAAGCAGGGCAATACCTCGCTGCAGTTCGAGGCCGGCATCTTCCGCGGCATGGAGCTGCTCAACACCGTGGAGCTGGTCTATGTGTTTGCCGATGCGGCCACGCAGAGTCCCAGGCCGCTGCCGCAGGAGCTGCGCGATGTGCTGGCCGCGTTCGAGGCCGGGCGGGAGGTGGTCAGCCTGCGCACGGGCAGCTGGAACGATCTGGGGCGCGATGCCGAGCGTTTGCGCCTGGCCGTGTTCGTGCGCGAGCAGGGCGTGCCACGCGAGATCGAGATCGACGAATTCGACCCCGTGGCCCGCCATGTGGTGTTGTTCAATGCCCTGAACCAGCCCGTGGCGACGGGGCGGCTGGTCAGCGATGCGCCCGGCGTGGGCCGCATCGGCCGCATGGCCGTGGACCGCAGCGTGCGCGGCGGCCGCTGGGGCCGCATGGTGCTGGACAGCCTGGTCGCTGCGGCGCGCGACCGCGGCGACAGGGAGATCGTGCTCCATGCCCAGCGCCATGCCGAGGCCTTCTATCTGCGCGCCGGGTTTGCTCCTGTGGGCGAGCCCTATGAAGAGGCCGGCATTCCGCACATCACCATGCGCCGCGCGCTTTAAGGCTGCGCTCTTACTGCAGCTGGTCCTTCAGCGCGCTCAGGGCTTTCTGTGCGCAGGCTTCGTCCAGATGGCCGCCGGGCGCGCCGGCCACACCAACCGCACCTATGGTCTCGCTGCCGATCTTGACGGGCACGCCGCCGGCCAGCACCAGAAAGCCCGGAATCTTGGCCATGCCGGCCGCGTCGGGGTTGGACTGAATGGCCTTGGCGATGCCGCTGGTGGGGTTGCGCGACGAGGCCGAGGTGAAGGCCTTGGCCGTGGCGGCCTGCGTGGTGTGGGGGCCGGCGCCATCGGCACGCACCAGGCTCAGCAGCACGCCGGAGCGGTCCACCACGGCGGCCGTGACGTTGTAGCCGTCGGCGCTGCAGGCGGCCACGGTCTGCTGGGCCAGTTGCACGGCCGTGGCCGTGGCGATGCTGCGGCTGGTGGTGGTCGAGGCCATGGCGGCTCCGGCGCCGGCCAGGGCTGCGGTGAAGGTGAGGGCGCGCAGTGCGCTGTGCAGCAGACGTGGGTTCATGTCAAAGCTCCTGATGGTCTAGAGAGTCAAGCAATGACAGAACTGTAGAAGCCGCGGGCCTTGGCGCCCATGCGCAAGCCAACGGACGGCTATCGGTAATCCTACGGAGGCCGGCCGCGTCGAGAGGCTCAGGGCGCGGCCGTCAGCAGCAGCCGGGTCTGCTCGGCCACCGAGCCCGTGCCCAGTTTTTCGGCCAGCTTGGCGCGATGGGTGTCCACGGTGCGCACCGAGATGTCGAGCGCGGCCGCGATCTCCTTGCTGCCCAGGCCCTTGGTGATCAGCTCCAGCACCTCGCGTTCGCGCTCGGTCAGGGCCTGCAGGCATTGGCGCGCCTCGTTTCTCTCGGCCTGCAGGTCCAGCCTGGCCTGCGCGGCCTCTATGGCCTGGAGCAGGGTCTGCTCCTCTATGGGCTTGGTCAGAAAGTCGGTGACACCGGCCTTGAAAGCGCGGCGGCAGGCATGCAGATCGCCGTGGCCGGTGATCACTATCGTCGGCCAGTCCACGCCCTGGGCCCTGAGCTGTTCGTGCAGCTGCAGGCCGGACATCAGCGGCATGCGCAGATCGGTGAGCAGAATCCCGGGCCGGCCGCGGTCCAGATGGGCCAGGCAGTCGGCGGGCGAGTCGAAGCAGGTGACGGGCAGCTCATAGGTCTGCAGCAGCAGGTGCAGGGCCTCGCGCACCGAGGGGTCGTCATCGATCAGGTAAATCATGGTCGGGCGTATCGGTGGTTTGCAGCGGCAGATGCATGACAAAGCGCGCGCCGCCTGTGCCGGGCAGGTATTCGAGGCTACCGCCCATGCGCTCCATCAGCGTGGCGCACAGTGGCAGGCCCAGCCCCATGCCCTCGGCCTTGGTGGTGAAAAACGGCTCGAACATGCGCTGGGCGGTGGCCGCATCGGGGCCGGGGCCGTTGTCCTGCACGCTCAGCAGCGCCTGGCCGCCGGCCGTGGCCAGCGAGATTTCTATGGCCGCGGCCCGGGTCTGACTCAGCGCATCGAGGGCATTGCGCACCAGATTGTGCAGCACCTGCTCCAGCGAGACCGGATCGGCACCGACCCAGCAAGGCCGCTCAGGCGCCTGCCACAGCAGCTCGACCCAGGCCTGGCGCGCCGGCCCTTCGAGCAGCAGCAAGGCCTGGCTCACGACCTGGGCCAGGTCCAGCCTCTGGGCCTGGCTGGGGGTGTTGCTCACATAGCTGCGCATGCGGCCAAGAATGGCGCCGGCGCGCCTGGCCTCGCGCACATTGGCCTGCAGGGCGGCGTTCAGCAGCTCGGGCTTGCCCAGCTCCTGGGCGCGCAAAGCCGCCTGGCTCTGGCTCAGCAGCGCCGTCACCGGCTGGGCCAACTCATGGGCAATGCCCGAGGCCATCTCGCCCATGGCGTTGACGCGCGAGGCATGGGCCAGCTGTGCCTCGTTGGCCAGCAGCTGGGCGCGCAGCTGGTGGCTGCGCGCCTGCTGCCGGCTTTTCCAGATCAGATTGGCCAGCGCCACGAGCAGCAGCGCGAGCGCCATGCTGGACAGCACCATGCTCCAGCCCAGCAGGGGCGGGGAGCGGCTGAGCAGCTGCACCTGCAGCGGCTGGTCATAGCCTGCCAGCGTGAACTCGCCGAATATGCTGCCCGCACGCAGGTCGGGCTCGGGTTCGAGCAGCGTCTGCCCGTCCAGGCCGATGCGCAGGCCGCTGTGCGCGGGCAGGGTGCCGGCCTCGAGCAAATGCCCGGCATCGATGCGAACGCATAGCCATCCTGCGGGTGATGCTATCTTTTTCACTAGCAGATAGCGACCCGGGTGGGCGCTGTCGGCCAGGCTGGCGCTGGCTCCGGGCGGCAGCGGCGCCGCGATGCGGGCGGCTTCCGCTATTCGGCAGCTGCCCGTGGCGGGCGTGGCCGCGGTCACGAGCTCGATCTCCTCTATGCGCGGGTAGATGGTCTCTATGGACTTGGCGACGCGCTGCAGCGCCGATGCTTCACCGCCGGCCTGCAGCGGGGCCAGCGCCGTCAGCGCCGTGAGATGGGCCTTGTGCTGCGCCAGCTTTTCCAGCATCTGGCGCTGCACGCTCTGGGCCAGCCACGCCTGCTGGCGCTGGCGCTGCTCATGGGCCTGCCACCATTGCAGGCTCAGCAGCAGCGCGCACAGCAGCACCCAGGCCAGGGCCAGCAGCCGGCGGCGGCGGGAGTCGGGGGGGCTTGTGGGCATGGGGGCTCTGCGGTGGGTGATGCGCAAAAGTTTAGCGGCGGCGCGCAAAAAAATGCCAAGGCGAGGGCCTTGGCATGTTCAGTGCGGCCGCAGCCTGGCTCAGATATCCGCGAGCAGCGCGTAGGGCAGGGGCCGCGGCTGCAGCGCGATGCCCTGGGCCGCAGCGGCGCTCTGGCCTTCGGTCAGCGCCGCGTGGGCGAACAGGTCGCCGCGCGCGGCCGAGGCAATCTGCATGGAGACTAGGGCGTCCCAGCCGCCATCGGGCGCGGCCGCGGCCTGGACCACCGTGCCCGTGGACTGTTCCAGATCCTCGGGAGAAAAGACCTCCTGGCCCACGCTCAGGGCCTGGGCTGCATGCACCAGATAGGCGCGGCGCTTGAGCGTGCCGCGGAACTGGCTGCGCGCCACCACTTCCTGGCCCGGGTAGCAGCCCTTTTTGAAATTGACGCCGCCCAGGGATTCGTAATTGAGCATCTGCGGCACAAAGGCGTCGACCACCGGGGCCGACAGCGTGGCGACGCCGCTCTGCACCTCCAACCATTGCCACAGCTCTTCGCTCAGGCTCTCGCCGCGAGGCGCCTGGCCGGGGGGCGCCAACCACAGGGCGCGGCGGTTGCCGGCCGCGGGGTAGAGGGCCAGCACGCTGGCCGCGCCGGCCTGGCTCAGACTCCAGGGTGCAGCATCCGCGCTCAGGTATTCCTGGGCCGCAGTGCCTGCGAGACCGTAGAGCGCGAAGTCGGCCGTGGCGTCGCTGAGCTTGCACTGGGCGCGCAGCACGAACATGGACAGGCGCTTGAGCGTGGGCGCCAGCAGGCTGCGGTCGCAGATCAGCAGGATTTCGTCGGCCGAGCGCTTGAAGCCTATGAAGCTGGCCAGCATGCGGCCCTTGGCCGTGCAGAAGGCCGCAAGCCGCGCGTGTTCCAGGTCCAGCAGCGCGAAGTCGTTGCTCAGCTGACCGTGCAGAAAGCTGGCGGCATCGACGCCAACGGCACGGATGACGCCAAGATGGGATAAAGGAGTGATGCCGTTCAGCGGCAGCGTCTGGGGCAGGGTCATGGCTGAATTATGATCGCCGCTCTAAGTCTTTTATGGATCAAGGTTGTGCGTGCTCTCATCCGTGCACTGATATTGCTGTTGCTGTCGGCCGCCGTGGCCGCAGGCTGGGCCTGGTGGTGGCTGCATCAGCCCCTGCCCCTGAACAAGCCCGTGCTGGAGCTGGAGATCGAGCCCGGCACCACGCCGCGCGGCGTGGCGCAGAACGTGGTCAAGGCCGGGGTGCAGACCGATGCGCGGCTGCTGTATGCATGGTTTCGCCTTTCGGGCAAGGACCGGGCCATCAAGGCCGGCAATTACGAACTGGCAACGGGGCTCACGCCTTATGCGCTGCTGCAGAAGCTGGCGCGCGGCGAGGAAAGCCTGCGCGCACTGACCATTGTCGAAGGCTGGAACTGGCGCCAGGTGCGCGCGGCGCTGGCGCGTGAGGAGTTCCTCAAGCAGGACAGCGCCGGCCTCAGCGACGAGGCCGTGATGACGGCGCTGGGCCGCGACGGCGTGGCGCCCGAGGGTCGCTTCTTCCCCGATACCTATACCTATGCCAAGGGCAGCTCCGACATGGCCGTGCTGCGCCGTGCGCTGCACGCCATGGACAGACGCCTGGCCGATGCCTGGGGCATGCGTGCAGCCAACACCCCGCTCAAGTCTGCCGACCAGGCGCTGATCCTGGCCAGCATCGTGGAGAAGGAAACCGGCAAGGCCGCGGACCGCGCCCAGATCGCGGGCGTCTTCAGCAACCGCCTGCGCATTGGCATGCTGCTGCAGACCGACCCCTCGGTCATCTACGGCCTGGGCGCCCAGTTCGACGGCAATCTGCGCAAGCGCGATCTGCTCGCCGATACGCCCTGGAACACCTATACCCGTGTGGGCCTGCCCATCACGCCGATCTCCATGCCGGGCAAGGCCGCGCTGATGGCGGCCGTGCAGCCCGAGCAGACCAAGGCCCTGTACTTTGTGGCCCGGGGCGATGGCTCCAGCCATTTCAGCGCCACGCTGGACGAGCACAATAGGGCCGTCAACCGCTATCAGCGCGGCCAGCAACCATGATTGCCGGGGGCGCTGCCCCCGTTGTAGAACCAGTAGACAGGCCGCGCCCCAGGCGGCGGGCCTGAAGGAATATCAGTGAGTACAGCTTCACCCAAGGGTCTGTTCATCAGCTTCGAAGGTATAGACGGCGCGGGCAAGTCTTCGCATATCGACGGCCTGGCCCGGGCCTTCCGCGACCAGGGCCGTGTGGTGACCCTGACGCGCGAGCCCGGCGGCACTCCGCTGGCCGAGAAGCTGCGCGCGCTGATGCTGCACGATGCCATGGATCCGCTGACCGAGGCCTTGATCGCTTTTGCGGCAAGGCGCGACCATCTGCTGCAGGTCATAGAGCCCGCGCTGGCGCGCGGCGAGGTCGTGATCTGCGACCGCTTCACCGACGCGACCTTTGCCTATCAGGGCGCGGGCCGGGGTTTTGACCTGCAAAAGCTCTCCGTGCTCGAGCGCATGGTGCAGACCGGCACGGCGCCCGAGGCCGGCGCGCAGCCGGAGCTGCTGCGCGAGCCCGAGATGACGCTGTGGTTCGACCTGCCCGCCGAAGTGGCGGCCGAGCGCCTGGCCACGGCCCGCGTGCCCGACCGTTTCGAGGCCCAGCCCGGAGAATTCTTTGCGCGCGTGGCCCGCGGCTATGCGGACCGCGCCCAGGCCGCGCCCCAGCGCTTTGTGCGCATAGATGCCAACACCAGCCGCGACGCCGTGTGGCAGCAGATCACCCAGGCCGTGGCACACCGGGGCTGGCTGGCCGGCATGGAGGAAAGTCAGCCATGAGCGAGCCCAGCGTCGAGGCACCCTGGATCGCCGCGCAGCGCAGCCAGCTGCTGGCCCAGCGCGGCCATGCCTGGCTGCTGCAGGGGCCTTCGGGCCTGGGGCAGTACGCGCTGGGCCTGTCGCTGGTGCGGGCCTGGCTGTGCGAGCAGCCCTCGGCCCATGGCGCCTGCGGCCGCTGTGCGAGCTGCCATGCCGTCGATGTGCGGGCCCATGCCGACCTCTGCGTGCTCATGCCCGAGGTGCAGATGGTCGAGCTGGGCTGGCCGCTGCCCGAGAAGGCTCAGGCCGATATCGACGACAAGAAGCGCAAGCCCAGCAAGGAAATCCGCGTGGACGCCATGCGCGACGCCGTGGAGTTCTGCCAGCGCACCAGCGCGCGCGGGCGCGGCAAGGCGGTGCTGGTCTACCCGGCCGAGCAGATGAACGCCATCACGGCCAATGCGCTGCTCAAGACGCTGGAGGAGCCGCCGGGCGACACCCG
>JAFAIY010000185.1 GCA_019236485.1 Comamonas sp.
CCGCTGGCCGCAAACACAAAGCTGGGGCGGTGCAGCTTGTCCTTGATGCGCGAGGCCACGATGCCGACCACGCCTTCGTGGAAGTCGGGGTCGAACACGCTGATGGCCGGCGGCGGCGTCATGCCGTCCTCGCACAGGCCCTCGGCCATGAGCAGCGCATGCTCGCGCATGCCGACCTCGATCTCGCGGCGTTCGCGGTTGATGGAGTCCAGCATGCGCGCCAGATTGTCGGCGCGGCCCGCATCCTCTGTCGTCAGGCATTCGATGCCTATGGTCATGTCGGCCAGGCGGCCGGCCGCGTTGATGCGCGGGCCTAAAGCGAAGCCGAAGTCGAAGGTGGTGGCCGCATCGAAGCGCCGGCCCGCAGCGTCGAACAGCGCGCGTATGCCGGGCTGCATCTGGCCCTTGCGGATCTGCTTGAGGCCCAGGGCCACGAGGCGGCGGTTGTTGGCGTCGAGCTTGACCACATCGGCCACGGTGCCCAGGGCCACCAGCGGCAGCAGGGTTTCCAGCCGTGGTTGGTTGTGGCGATCGAAGCGGCCGCGCGCGCGCAACTCGGTGCGCAAGGCCAGCAGCACATAGAACATCACGCCCACGCCGGCCATGGACTTGCTCTCGAAGCCGCAGCCCGGCTGGTTGGGGTTGACGATGGCATCGGCCCGCGGCAGATGCTCGCCCGGCAGGTGGTGGTCGGTGACCAGGACGGACAGGCCAAGCTCCTTGGCTACAGCCACTCCCTCGACGCTGGCAATACCATTGTCCACGGTGATCAGCATGTCGGCACCGGTCTCCTTGACGCGGCGCGAGATGGGGGCGGTGAGGCCGTAGCCGTCGACCACGCGGTCGGGCACCAGGTAGTCGACATGGGCCGCGCCCAGCAGGCGCAGGCCGCGCAGGCCCACGGCACAGGCCGTGGCGCCGTCGCAGTCATAGTCGGCCACGATGCACAGGCGTTTTTGCTGCGCGATAGCATCGGCCAGCAACTGCACGGCGGTGTCTATGCCGCGCAGGCCAGCGGGTGCGAGCAGCCGGGCCGGCGCCTCATCGAGCTCGTCGGGTGAGCACACGCCGCGCGCCGCATAGAGCTGGGCCAGCAGCGGATGAATGCCGGCCTGCTGCAGGGCCGAGACGCTGTCGCCGGGAATATCGCGGGTAATGATTTTCATCGCCGGGCCGCCCCAAGATGAAAATGCGGCCCCATCGGGGGGCAGCGGACTACGCGGGGCGAGAAAGCGTGGGGGGTATTTTTCATAGCATCTCCCGCAGATCAGGCAAGCGCTTGGGGCTGAAAAGGCTTTTAAGTTTGTCCATGAAGCCACGCGATGCATGCGTCCATTGCACGGCATTGCGTTCGCCGCAGAGCGTGAGTGTGACGGGCTCGCCGCGGGCAGCGCGCTGCTGCAGCCCGGCGATCAGGCCGGCGTCGAGCTGCTGCCAGGCCTGGCGCCAGCCCTGAACATCGCCTTGCAGCGCGGGGCGGCTCAGGTCACCGATGCATATGGCCTGCGGCGCCGCAGCGGGCAGGCTTGGCAGGCTGCCCGTGCCATGCACCCAGAAGGAGTTGATGGGGGGCAGGCCGCGCTCGCTGCGCCGGTCGTTGAAGACATGGGTGTAGAGCAGCATCTGCAGCTCGGTCTGCAGGCGCTGGATGACGGCGCCCTGGATCGGGTCGGGAAACCAGGGGCGCACATCGCGTCCCAGGGCCCGGTCCATGGAGGCCGTGGCCAGGTTCTCGAAAGCCGCGCCGCGCGCCAGCCAGGTGTCGGGGCGAAGGTATTCGAGCGTGATGCCGTCGTCGCTGAACCAGGGCTGGATCAAGGCCAGCAGCTGGCGCGATTCGTCCTCGCTCAGCGGCGTGCTGGCCGGGTCGGTCTGGTGGACCTGATCGGGCGTGATATGCCAGTGGCATGGCGTGATGAAGGCACAGGCCTGTGCCGTTTCGCGCGCGGCCAGTGCGGCCCAGGGAATCAGGCCCGCGGCATCGGGCAGCTGCATGGCGCCGGCCAGCACGCGTTCGTGAGGGGGAGAGAAATCCAGTTCGCTGCCCTGCACCACGGTGCTGGGCGCAAGCATGGCCAGCAGGGCTTGCAGATGGGGCAGGTTCAGCCCGTCCCAGGCCTTGGCCGCATCGGCGGGACCGTCGGCATAGGCAACAATGATTTCGGAAGCGCCTGCGGCCAGGGCTTGGGCGGCAGGGTGCAAAGGCGCGGTCAAAGACATGGGCGCTATTGTCGTGCATGGCCGTCGGCCGGGCTGCTGCCCGGCGGCTTGTCACCTCGCGGGCATGTTCTTTAGCGTGTAGACCAGGCTGTAGCTGGCGTCGTTCGCAATCGCCGGCATGCTGGCGTTCCAGGCTTCCCAGTCGGCGCGCATGCGTTGCAGCCGCTCGGGTTCCTGTGTCGCCAGATTGGCGCGCTCGCGCTCGTCCCGGGCCAGGTTGAACAGGTATTCATTGCCCTCGACCTGCAGATATTTCCACTCGCCCACGCGCAGCGCGCGCTGGCCGCGGTAGAGCATGCGCCAGTACAGCGGGCGGGAGAACTCCGCGCCTTCACCCTGCAGGACCGGGAGGATGGAGATGCCGTCCAGCGGATGGCCGGGATCGGCGGCCACGCCCGCGGCATCGAGAACCGTGGCCGACCAGTCCATGCTCATGCATTGCTGGCTGCTGCTGCGGCCCGCGTCTATCACGGCGGGCCAGTGTGCGATCCAGGGCACGCGGATGCCGCCTTCGGTCAGGTCCATCTTGCCGCCCACCAGCGGCCAGCTGTCCGAGAAGCGCTCGCCGCCGTTGTCGCTGGTGAAGACGATCAGCGTGTTGTCGAGCTGGCCGTTGCTGCGCAGCGCCTCGACGATCCAGCCTATGCCTTCGTCCATGTGGTGGATCATGCGGCGGTACTGGTGGATGTTGCCGCCGGCCAGATGGGTGATGCCCGCGCCCAGTTGTTCGGCGGTTTCGCGGTCGTCGCGGGTCTCCCAGGGCCAGTGCGGCGCCGTGTAGTGCAGGCTCAGAAAGAACGGCGCCTCGCCCGCGCTCATGCGGTTGACGAAGTCCACGCTGCGCTGCGACAACAGATCGGTGAGATAGCCTTCGTCGTGGTGTTCCTCCTCGCCCACCCACAGGTCGTGCTGGCCGGCCGAGCTCAGATGGGTGAAATAGTCCACGCCGCCCGACATGGGGCCGAAGTACTCCTCATAGCCCGAGCGCAGCGGGCCGAAGTGGGGCGGGTAGCCCAGATGCCATTTGCCTATCAGCGCCGTGCGGTAGCCCGCCTTCTTGAGCAGCGAAGCCACGGTGGGAATCTCGGGCGGCAGGCCCAGCTTGGCGCCCAGCGGCGTACCGCGGGTCTTGCTGTTGATGGGCTCCTCGGCGGCGCCGCGCAGCCGGTATTGGTAGCGCGCCGTGGCCAGGGCGAAGCGCGTGGGCGAGCACACGGGAGAGTTGGCATAGCCCTGAGTGAGCTTGAGGCCGTTTTTCGCCAGCGAGTCGAGCACCGGCGAGACGGGGCCGAAGTCCGCATCGCGGCCGCCGTAGCAGCCCAGGTCGGCATAGCCCAGGTCGTCGGCCACGATGAAGATGATGTTGGGGCGGGTCATGGAAAGCGGGTCGTTGTTATGCGTAGAGAGGCCGGGGCGCAGGCCCCGGGCTTGTTAGTCCATCTTCATGCCGGTGGCCTGGATCACGGCCTTGTAGCGGCTGGCCGTGCTTTGCAGACGCTTGGCGGCCGCCTCGCCGGTCAGGCCTTCGTAGGCCAGATCGTTGGTGCGCATGCGCTCGCGCAGCTGCGGGTCCTTCATGGCCTGCTCCAGGGCGGCCTGGATCTTCTGCACCAGGGGCTCGGGCATGGCGGCCGGGACCCAGAGCACAAACAGCACTTCCTGCTCGAGGTTTTTGTGGCCGAGTTCGGCCACGGTGGGCACGCCGGGCACCAGCGGGTTGCGCTTGGCCGTGGTCACGGCCAGCGGCACGACCTTGCCCGCGCTGACCTGGCCCAGCATGGCCGAGGAGCTGATGATGCCGCCGTCCACCTCGCCGGCCAGAATGGCGGTGCTGGCCGGTGCATTGCCCTTGTAGGGCACATGGCTGACCTTGGCGCCGGTTTCGCTGCCCAGGATGGCCGAGGCCAGATGGCCGGGCGTGCCGTAGCCGGCCGAGCTGAGCGTGAGGTCGTCCTTCTGGCCGCGCTCCAGGAACTGGCCCAGGGTCTTGATGCCGGTCCTGGGATTGACGGCCACCATCATGCCTTGTGAGGCGATCAGCATCACGGGACGCAGATCGCTGTTCTTGAACGGCATGCTCTTGTAGATAAAGGGGTTGACGGTGAGAGTGGTGTCTATGCCTATCAGCAGCGTGTAGCCGTCTGCGGCGGCCTTGGCCGCGTTGTCCGAGCCGATATTGCCGCCCGCGCCGGGGCGGTTGTCCACCACGAAAGCCTGCTTGGTTTCGCGCTGCAGCAGCTCGGCTACGCTGCGCGCCAGGATGTCGGCGGCGCCGGCGGGCGCGAAGGGCACGATCACGCGCACGGGTTTGCTGGGCCAACTGGCCGCCGGCTCGGACTGGGCATGGCCGGCAGAGGCCGCACAGCCCAGCAGCAGGCTCAGGCTGGCCTGGAGAAGACGGCGGCGAACTGCGATCGGATGGGGCATGGCATCACTCTCTGGTTTGCGGAAACCGCGGGGCTTTGTGAGAATCCCGGCTGATTTCCCTTGTCTCTGTTGGTGGAGCTGCGACTGTAGGAGTCGGCCCCACAATTGATCTAATCAACTGATTTCCGTGAATACCCGAGAGCCGACCTCCATCCACCAGATGCTGCTGTTTCGCATCAACCGCTTCTTCGGCGTGGCGGGCGGCGTGGCCATGCGCATGTGCGAGGCCCGCTTCGGCCTCACGCGCCGCGAGTGGGGGGTGATGGCGACCGTGGCCACCCATGAGGGGCTGCTGTCCTCGGAGCTGGCGGAAAAGGCGCAGCTGGACCGGGCCCGCACTTCGCGCGCACTCAGCGGGCTGGAGGGCAAGGGCTGGGTGCTGCGCCGGCCGCTGGAAGGGGACCGGCGGCGCGTGGCCATCCATCTCACCGAGGAAGGGCGGCGCATGTACGCGCTCATCCTGCCCGAGATGGCCCGCATTCATGCCGACCTCGTTTCCGCGCTCAGCGACGAGGAACTGGCGCTGTTCGACGGCCTGCTGGCCAAGCTGCAGGCCCATGCGGCGACGCTGGAACAGCAGCAGCGCTATGCCGATCTGCCGCGCATAGGCCGCAGCAAGCGCACGGGCCGCTAGGGCGAAAAGCCCCGTAAGACTGGCGCCGCCGGCAAGGCATTGCGCGCAATGCCACAATGCGGGCAACATGCAATTCCCCTACGAACTGGCCGTGGGCTGGCGCTATACCCGGGCGGGGCGCGCCACACGCCGCAACGGCTTCATCTCCTTTATCTCCGGTGTCTCCATGCTCGGCATTGCGCTGGGCGTGGCGGCCTTGATCATCGTGCTGAGCGTGATGAACGGCTTCCAGAAGGAAGTGCGCGACCGCATGCTCAGCGTGGTATCCCATGTGGAGATCTTTGCGCCGCAGGGCGCGCCGCTGCCCGATGTGGAGCGCACCATGCGCGAGGCGCGCTCCAACCCCGAGGTGATCGGCGCTGCGCCTTTTGTCTCGGCCCAAGCCTTGCTGGCGCGCGGCGAGGACATGAAGGGCGCGCTGGTACGCGGCATCGATCCGGCGCGTGAGGGCGAGGTCACGGATCTGGCGGCCACCAGCGGCGAGGTGCTCAAGCGCCTGGTCCCCGGCGAATTCAAGGTGGTGCTGGGCATAGAGCTGGCCCGCTCCCTGGGCGTGGGCGCAGGCGATGTGATCACGCTGATCGCGCCCAGTGGGCAGGTCACGCCCGCCGGCGTGCTGCCGCGCATGAAGCAGATGACGGTGGCGGGAACCTTCGACTCCGGCCACTACGAGTACGACTCGGCCCTGGTGATGATGCATTACGAGGATGCGCAGCGCATCTTCCGCCTCGAAGGGCCGACCGGCATCCGCCTCAAGCTCAAGGACCTGCACGAAGCGCCGCGCGTGGCCCACGAGCTGGCCAATACCTTGACGGACCGCCTCTTCATCCGCGACTGGACCCAGCAAAACAAGACCTGGTTTGCGGCCGTGCAGCTGGAAAAACGCATGATGTTCATCATCCTCACGCTGATCGTGGCGGTGGCGGCCTTCAATCTGGTGTCCACGCTGGTGATGAGCGTGCAGGACAAGCGCGCCGATATCGCCATCCTGCGCACCCTGGGCGCTTCGCCCTCGTCCATCATGGGCATCTTCATGGTGCAGGGCGCCATGGTCGGCGTGATAGGCACGCTGGCCGGCCTGGCGCTCGGCCTGGCGATCGCCTTCAATATCGACGTGATCGTGCCCGCCATCGAGCAGCTGCTGCACGCGCATTTCCTGCCCAAGGACATCTATCTGATCAGCAAGATGCCCAGCGAGCCGCAAAGCAGCGACATCGTGCCTATCGCCGTCATCTCCCTGATTCTTTCCTTTGTGGCCACGATCTACCCCAGCTGGCGTGCCAGCCGCGTCAACCCTGCGGAGGCACTGCGTTATGAATGATTCCGTCATCGGCCAGACCGTGCTCGAAGCCCGGGGCCTGACCAAGCGCTTTGCCGAGGGCAAGCTCGATGTGACCGTGCTGCAGGGCGTGGACCTGCAGGTCAAGGTCGGCGAGACGCTGGCCATAGTCGGGGCTTCGGGCTCGGGCAAGAGCACCTTGCTGCATCTGCTGGGCGGGCTGGATGCGCCGACCACGGGCAGCGTGAACCTGATGCGGCAGCCGCTGCACCAGCTCAGCCCGCAAAAGCAGGGCGCGCTGCGCAACCGGCATCTGGGCTTCATCTACCAGTTCCACCATCTGCTGGCCGAGTTCTCGGCCCAGGAAAACGTGGCCATGCCGCTGCGCATTCGCCGCGATACCCGGGAAGACTGCCTGGAGCGCGCCGCCGAGATGCTGCGCGCCGTGGGCCTGGAGCAGCGCCTGGCCCACCGCCCCGCGGAGCTGTCCGGCGGCGAGCGCCAGCGCGTGGCGATCGCGCGTGCGCTGGTGACCCGCCCGGCCTGCGTGCTGGCCGATGAACCGACCGGCAACCTGGACCGCGGCACGGCCGAGACCGTGTTCGGCCTGATGCTGGAGCTGGCCCGCAGCCACGGTACGGCATTCGTGATGGTTACCCATGACGAATCGCTGGCCGCCCGCTGCGACCGCGTGGTGAGGCTGGTGCGCGGTCAGCTGAGCTGAGGTTTCAGTCTTTGAGGTTGGATGCGGCTCAGCCTTTGATCAGTAAGCGCCTGCAGCTGCGTTTCTGATAGCGAGGCTGGCCTGCTCGCGCGCCTGGGCGCGCAGCACGGCGGGCGTCTGCCGCGGCCGGCCGCTGCCGTCCACATCCTGGGCGTTCAGGTCGTCGCTCACCTCGCGCAATCTGGCGGATTGGGTCAGCGAGGATTGCACGACTTCGGCAATGATCTGCGTGACCTGGCGCGAGGCACTGACGATCTCCTCCATGGTCGAGCCCGCTGCGCGCACCTGGCTCACGCCCTGGCTGACCTGTTGCACCGAGGCCTGTATCAGCTGCTTGATCTCCTTGGCGGCTTCGGCGCTGTGCTGGGCCAGCTGGCGCACCTCGTTGGCCACCACGGCAAAGCCACGGCCTTGCTCGCCGGCACGCGCAGCCTCCACCGCGGCATTGAGGGCGAGCAGATTGGTCTGGAAGGCGATGGCGTCCATCACGCCGATGATGTCGCTGATTTTGCGCGAGCTGGCGCTGATGGACTCCATGGTCGCAACCACCTGCTGCACGGTCTGCCCGCCGGTTTCCGCCACCTGGCAGGCATCCTGGGCAAGGTCGTTGGCCTGGCGCGCATGGTCGGCGCTGTCGGTCAGGCCCTGCACCGTCAGGCGCAGGGTCTGGGCCGCCGTCACGCGGCGCGTGATATTGGTGGCGAACTTGACGATCTTGAACGGCCGTCCCTCGGCATCCAGTATGGGGTTGTAGCTGGCCTCTATCCATACCTGGCGGCCGTTCTTGCCCAGGCGCAAATACTGTCCCGTGTCATGCTGGCCCTGGCCCAGCTTGCGCCAGAACTGCTGGTAGGCCGCGCTTTGCCGCTCCTGCGGCGGCACAAAGATCCCGTGGTGCTGGCCCACCACTTCGGCCAGCGTATAGCCCATGGTCTGCAGAAACAGCGGATTGGCCGTGAGTATGGTGCCGTTCAGGTCGAACTCTATGATGGCCTGGACCTTGGCGATGGCCTCGAGCTGGCCGCGCGCATCGGCCTCGCGCTGCTGCTGGGCGGTGATGTCGATCGCATATTTGACGACCTTGCAGGGCCGGCCCTGAGGGTCGAATATGGGGTTGTAGCTGGCCTGCAGCCACACATCCTGCCCCTGGCTGTCGATGCGGCGGTAACGGCCGCTGTCATGCTCGCCCGCGGCCAGGCGCTGCCAGAACGCGGTATAGGCGGGTGAGTTGCGGGTCTCCTCGTCCACGAATATGCGGTGATGCTGGCCGATGATCTGCTCTGCGCTATAGCCCATGGTGCGCAGGAAATTGTCGTTGGCCGCAAGCACATGGCCTTGCAGATCGAATTCGATCACGGCCTGGACCTGGTCCAGCGCCGCCAGCTTGCCCAGCATGTCGCTGCGTTGCTGCTTGTGGCGCAGTTGGTCCCAGAGGCCACGGTGCAGAAAACCGGTCATGAAGCGCTCCCTTCGCCGTTCACGGAGGCTCAATGGTTGATTTGCTTCAAGATGTTTCACGTAGGA
>JAFAIY010000310.1 GCA_019236485.1 Comamonas sp.
CTGGGCCAGATCAAGAGCGGCAAGCTGCGCCCTCTGGCCGTGACCTCGGCCCAGCGCAACCCTCAGCTGCCCCAGGTGCCGACCATGGCCGAAGCCGGGCTGCCGGCCGTCGAGATCGGCGCCTGGTACGGCATCTACATGCCGGCCGCCACGCCCAAGGCCGTGCAGCAAAAGCTGCATGACGAGGTCAACAAGGTCATCTCCATGCCCGAGACCAAGACCCGCCTCGAGGCCGTGGGCGCCGAGCTGCGCCCCATGTCCCAGGCCGAGTTCGAGGCCTTCCACATGGCCGAATACCGGCGCTTTGGCGAAATCATCCGCAAGAACCATATCAAGATTGACTGACATACCTCCCCCTGAGCCGCTTCGCGTCTTCCCCCCAAGGGGGACGACGGCCTTTGCTGCGGGGCGGCCCTTGCCGACCGTTCCCGTATTCGGCAGCGCCAGTTTCAGGGGCTGCGCCCCCAATGTAGCGCGACGAGAATAGAAATGACTTTCCACTCAAAACCCGTTGTCGCCCTGACCCTGGGCGACCCCTCCGGCATAGGCGCCGAGCTCATCGCGCGCCTGTTGGCCAAACCCGAGGCCGCTCAGCAGGCCAATCTGGTGCTCATAGGCGATCCCTGGCTATGGGAACAGGGCCAGCGCATCGCCGGCGTTCAGGTGGCGACCGCCCCGCTGGCCGACCTGGCTGCGGCGCGTGAGCGCCCCGATACGCGGCTGCCGGCTTTTGTGGCCGTTGACACCGTCGCCCAGGCCGACGTGGTGCTGGGCCAGGTGGGCGCAGCCGGCGGCCGTTCGGTGCTGCAGATACTCAACCAGTGCCTGGACGCGGCCCTGGCCGGCGATATCGATGCCATCTGCTTTGCGCCCCTGAACAAGCAGGCCATGAAACTGGGCGGCCTGCGCCATGAGGACGAGCTGCACCACTTTGCCGAATACCTGGGCGTGAGCGGCTATTTCTGCGAATTCAACACCTTGGGCAATCTCTGGACCTCGCGCATTTCCTCCCATGTGCCGCTCAAGGATGTGGCCAGCTACCTGAGTCAGGAGCGCATCAGCCAGGCGGCCGAGCTGATCTACAACGCCTTGCGCGCCAGCGGCCTGGCTGCTCCCAAGGTGGCGATTGCGGGCTTCAACCCGCACAACGGCGACGGCGGCACCTGCGGCCGCGAGGAAATCGACATCATCGTCCCCGCCGTGCAGGCCCTGCAGGCGCGCGACTGGCCGACCTCCACCCCGTTCCACGGCCCGTTCCCGGCCGACACCATCTTTTTGAAGGCCCAGGCCGGCGAGTACCAGGCCATCGTGACCATGTACCACGACCAGGGCCAGATCGCGATCAAGCTGCTGGGCTTCTCGCGCGGTGTCACCGTACAGGGCGGCCTGCCGATTCCCATCACCACGCCGGCCCACGGCACGGCCTACGACATCGCGGGCCAGGGCAAGGCCAGCGTGGAAGCCACCTGGCAGGCCCTGCTGATCGCCTGCCGCATGGGTACCGCCCATAGAGCCGGCCAGGCCGCTGCGGCCGTCTGAACCTTTTCCGCGGCGGCTGCGGCCGCCGGCCTCTTTCACTTTTTTCACCGAGGTCTTTATGAAGATCAAGTCCGTCCGCGCCCGTGTCTATGAATGGAAGGGCAAGACCGTTCCGCCCCAAGGCAATTTCTGCTCCAACGCCATGGATCTCATCTACTCCAGGACCGAGACCATGTCCACCTTCCGCTTTCATTCGTGGACCGTGGTTGAGATCGAAACCGATGACGGCATCGTCGGCCTGGGCAATGTGGCCCTGGCACCCAAGATCGCCAAGGCCATCATCGACGAATACCTGGCGCCGCTGGTCATTGGCCAGGACCCCTGGGACTACGAATACCTGTGGCAGCGCATGTACCGCGCCACCCACGCCTGGGGCCGCAAGGGCGTGACCATGGCCGCCATTTCGGCCGTGGACCTGGCCATCTGGGACATCCTGGGCAAGAGCGTGAACAAGCCCGTGTTCAAGCTGCTGGGCGGCCGCACCAAGGAAAAGATTCCCTGCTACTACAGCAAGCTCTACCGCACCGACCTCAAGGCCATGCAGGACGAGGCGCAGAAGTTCCTCGACCAGGGCTTCAAGGCCTTCAAGATGCGCTTCGGCTACGGCCCGGCCCACCTGCAGGACGGCGTGAAGGAGAACCTCAAGTCCGTCGAGGCCGTGCGCGAAGTCATCGGCTACGACACCGACCTGATGCTGGAGTGCTACATGGGCTGGAACCTGGAGTACGCCAAGCGCATGCTGCCCAAGCTCGCCAGGTTCGAGCCGCGCTGGCTGGAAGAGCCGGTGATCGCCGATGACATCGGCGGCTACGCCGAGCTGAACGCCATGGGCATCATCCCGATCTCCGGCGGCGAGCACGAGTTCAGCCTCTATGGCT
>JAFAIY010000438.1 GCA_019236485.1 Comamonas sp.
CTGGAGTGAGCCCGCGGCCCTATGGATCCGGGCCAGCAGGCGGCGCCGGATCAAACCGCTGACGGGGCGGATCAGCCACCAATAAGGGGTAAAGCGGCGCAAGGCGCTCGCATCGCTGCAATGCACTCTAGTTTCGGTCACCAGCCTGGTCCGGCCTTCGGGCATGGCCTCTGCGCTGAAATTGAGCACCAGCTTGGCCAGGTTGGCCTCGGAATACTGGGCGAACTGCGCTTGCGGTTCCTGCAGCCGCACCAGGCCGTAGTCGCGTTGCCAGAAGCGCCCCACCAGACCAAAGGCCAGCTCGTGATCCATGTCGCGCCCCAAAGGCATGAAGTCGTCGAGACCGAAAGCCGGGCGCTGACTCAGGCCGCTTTTTGCACCCAGCGCACCAAGCAGGCGGTCGGGCAACTCACGCAGCCCGATAAAGCTCCTGGCCCATGGATCGTCCGTCGTGCCGGGGAGCAGCACCGCATCCAGCAAGACCTTGGGCGGCAGATCGGAGACCATGGCGTGGCGCTCCTGGAACTGGAACACGGGAAGATATTGATCGATCAGCAGCATCTTGAGTCCGGTGAATTCATTGCGCCCCCGCATCAACGCGGCCGAGACGACTGCCTGGGTTGCCAGCACAGGCATTCAAGCCCCTTCCTGGCTCAGGAACGCATATTGCTCGGCAACGGGCACGGGCCTGCGCGAACTTGTCTGTGTGGAACCCTGCTCGGTAAAGAGAAAGGGGTAGAAGCTGAAACATGAATCCCCGTCCAGGGCTGCGACTTCGGCTTCCCATCCCTCCCAGCGCAGGTCGCGGTAGAAAGCGCGCAAACCATCGCTGAACGCCCATTGCATGAACGCCGTGTGCCCCATTCCCAGCGACTCCCAGGCCAGGGTGTCGGGTGCCAGATAGTGGATGACGCCCAGATCCTCGCCGAATGCGCCGCCGTTGACGGCAAAGAATCCGCCCACGACATCGTCCGCCACCAACAGAAAGCCGTCGGAGCGCTCGCGATTCCATACGGCCAGATTGCGACCGAGCCTGGGATGCCCCGAGCCCAGCATCCTGAGCCACCCTCCGTCGACCAGAATGCCGCCGCTTCCATGCGCCATGGCCCCCAGCGGGGAGCGGGTCGTGACCTGAAGCTCAAGCAGCACGGCATCGCGGTCGGCCGACGGGGGAAGCAGCTCGACGGGAAGACTGGCCTGACTCGCCCAGGCCTCGATCAGCGGCAAAGCCGGATCGCGATGATCCAGGAGCTCCTCCAGCGCACGCATCCATCCCCCTTCATAAGCCCGGCAACAATGTCTGCATTCTGGCATCTCGGCGACTGTCTTTTCCGGGTCGTTGGCGACAGCTGGGAACAGGTGTTGCTGCGGCAGGGCAAAACCGCTGCTGCATAGGCCTTCGTCAAAGCCGCCAGATTCCTCAGACCGTTGTACTGGTCCGCTTCAACAAGCCACAGACATGCATTCGGCCAGCCATTCGATGAACACCCGGACCCGTGGCGACAAATATCTGGCGTGTGGATACAGCACCGATACCGGCATGGGAGCCGGAGCCCAGTCGGGGAACACCTCGACCAGCTCGCCGCTGCGCAAATGCTTTTCCACGTAGTAACGCGGCACCTGGATGAAGCCCATGCCCGCCAGGCAGCAGGCCGTATAGCCATAGGCATTGCTGACGGTGACCGGCCCGCGCAGCTGAAGCGCTCGCTTCTCTCCCTCGATGAGAAACTCGAAAGCCAGGCTGCGGCCGTTGGCACCGAGGTAGTTGACCGCATCATGGGCGCGAAACTCCTCCAGGGAGCGCGGCAGCCCACGGCGATCCAGGTAGTCGCGGCTCGCGCAGGTGACCTGCGCCAGCAGGGCCACGCGCCGCCCCACCAAAGACGAGTCCTTGGGTTCGCCCGAGCGAAGCACGCAGTCGACGCCCTCCCTCACCAGGTCGACGAACCGATCGCCCAGGCCGATCTCAAGCTCGATCTCCGGATAGCGCGCGTGAAATTCACCCAGACGCGGCAGTATGAAGTGCAGCGCCTGCGTGCCTTGCAGGTCCACCCTCACCTTGCCGCGCGGCCTTGAGGCGCTGCCGCGGAACACGCCCTCGGCCTCCTCCACGTCCTGCAGTATCTGCTGGCAGCGCTGGTAGTAGGCCAGGCCATCCAGCGTGGCGCTCACATGCCGGGTGGTGCGCTGGAGCAGCCTCACTCCCAGCCTAGCCTCGAGCTGCTGCACGGCCAGGCTCACCGAAGCCCGCGGCAGCTGCAACTCGTCGGCGGCCTTGGTGAAGCTTCCCAGTTCCACGATGCGCGAGAACAGATGCATTGCATCCAGGCGGTCCATGCGGCGTCCTCATTGTTTAGGTTTTATGGATTGTCATGTCAATTCAGATGATTTATCTACATCGATCGAAACAATAAAGTCATGTCAAGGCGTCGCTCAGCAATGCCTTGCCATCAAGACAACTCGGGCTTTTCTCATGAACACTTCCCAACTCCCCCACTCCGTCGCGCTGGTCACGGGTGCTTCGCGCGGCATAGGCGCAGCCATCGCGCGTCGCCTGGCCGCCGACGGCCATGCCGTGGCCGTCAACTATGTGAGCCATCAGGCCGAGGCGCAGCGGGTCGTCGATGCCATCGTCGCCGGCGGCGGCCGCGCTTTTGCCGTGCAGGCCGATGTGTCCGATTCCGGTGCCGCGAACCGCTTGTTCGACATGGTTGAAGCGCAGCTGGGCCCGGTCAGCGTGCTGGTCAACAACGCCGGCGTCATGCCGGCGCAGCTGCCGCGCTTGGCCGATACCGACGATGCGACCTTCGAGCGTCTGCTTGCCATCAACCTCAAGGGCAGCTTCAACACCATGCGCGAGGCCGCGCGCCGCATGGGAGCGGGCGGCCGCATCATCAACTTTTCCAGCAGCGTGATCGGGCTGGGCCTGCCGGGCTATTCGGTCTACGCCGCCACCAAGGCCGCGATCGAGGCCATGAGCCATATCCTGGCCAAGGAGCTGCGCGGCAGAAACATCACCGTCAACGCCGTCGCGCCCGGGCCGACGGCAACCGCGCTGTTCCTCGACGGCAAGACTCCCGAGCAGATCGAGCAGCTATCGAAGATGGCGCCGCTGCAGCGGCTGGGCCGTCCCGAGGACATCGCCGCGCTGGTGGCCGTACTGGCCGGCCCCGACGGCGCCTGGATCAACGCCCAGACCATCCGCGTCAACGGCGGCATCGTCTGAGCGGCATCACCGCGGCTGCTGCGCCAGCCGTAAGGCAGGGGAAGCGGGTAGTGAGCTCAGATGGCCAAAAACACCAGGCACCGGCCGATCTGCAGCTCTAGCGCAGATGAGGCTGGACACGCTTTTGCAAGAGCGAGACCAGCTCCGGCTGCATGAATTGGTAGTCGTCCTGGATATCCAGGCACACCACCTTCTTGCCCGAAAGATATCGCTTGAAGCGCCTGGCCAGCTGCGCTCTATGCCGTTTCTCCATCACGCAGATGAGATCTGCCCACTCGATCTGCTCGGGGCTCAGCGGGCAGTCGGCATCGGGCGCCAGGCCCGCGGAATCCGTTTCGACGCCGGGAACGGCGGCAAACACCTGCTCCGCCGTGGGGCTGCGCAGCCGGTTTCGGCTGCAGATAAAAAGCACTCGCTGCATGGTCTGTGTTGATGGCAATGTCAGGCTGGCCGCTGGACTGGTACAGCCGGCCCGATTCCACGTACCGCCTTGGCGCAGCTTAAAGCTCGTGGCTGTAGACGATAAAGCCGCTGTGCTTGGCAACCTTGTCGTAGAGCCGGCGCCCGGCCTCATTGCTCGTCTGTGTCTGCCAATACACACGGCTCGCCCCGGCCTGCAGGGCTTGCCGGTAGACCTCGTCGATCAAGGCCTTGCCGATTCCGCGCTTGCGCTGCGTTGGACAGGTAAAAAGATCCTGCAGATAGCAGACCGGGCCCAGCCGGGTGGTGCTGCGGTGGAACAGGTAATGGACCAGGCCCACGATCTTGCCGTCAAGTTCGGCCACCAGCGCAAAGACCGGCTCAACAGGATTGAAGAAGCGTTCCCAGGTCGTTTTCGTGATTTCCTCGGGCAAGGCAGTCTCTCCGCTGCGGCCATAAAAAGCGTTGTAACCAGACCAGAGCGACATCCATTGCTCAAAGTCGGTCTGGCTCAGTGTTCTGACTTGCAGGCCTTGGCCCGTGGCGGTGTTTGACATGGGGTGTGAGGAAGGCAGTTGAAGAATGGAGATCCATTGTGTCAGACCGGTATGCACCGCTCACCCGATTCCAGCCGGGCAGCTATCGCCGATCTGCCACTGCACCTGAACCCGCAGGCCTGGTCTTTCCATACTGCGGGCCCTGACCCAGGTTTATGCCGAAGCCAGCTGCAACAGTGCGGCCACCCGAGACCTGAAATTCAGGCGCATAGTTAAGCCGTTGACGCTGAGGAGCCGAAGACATGAACTGGGATATTCCGTTTCGTGATCGGATGCATGCGGGCCAGACCCTGGTTGCGGCGTTGGCGGCATGGCGCGGGCAAGCCGATGTGCTGGTGCTGGCCTTGCCACGGGGCGGCGTGCCGGTCGCCTATGAAATTGCCAGCGCACTGGCCCTGCGGCTGGATTTGATGCTGGTGCGCAAACTAGGCACACCCGGTCACAAGGAGATGGCGATGGGCGCCATTGCCAGCGGCGGCGTGCAGGTGTTGAACGAGGATGTCATCCATTACCTGAACATCTCCCCGGCGACCATCGACGCGGCCATGCACGAGGAAGTTCTGGAGCTGCAGCGTCGTGACCAGGCCTACCGGGGCGAACGCCCCACGCCAGCCCTGGCCGGGCAACAGGTGATACTGGTCGATGACGGCCTGGCGACCGGCGCCACCATGCGCGCGGCAATTGCGGCGGTACGCCGGCAAGCGCCGGCGCGCATCATAGTCGCCGTGCCGGTCGCGCCCGCGGAGACGCTGGCGATGCTGCGCCCTCTGGTCGATCAGCTGATCTGCCCGCTCACCCCGGAACCCTTTTTTGCCATCGGCCAGTGCTACCGCGATTTCGCCCAGACCACGGATGAAGAGGTGAAGACCTTGCTGAGCCAGGCCTGGCAAAGGGAATTGGGTGACGCAGCGCCATAGCCCTGCGCGCGGTCGCTGGATGCCGGGTGGCAGGCCGTAGTGCGTGATCGTGGAGAACTCTTCTCTCCGCAAGGCGGGGATATAAGCTTTGGCTGCTTGCGAACTGAACAGGGTCTGTAAAGGACTTGCTGCATGCGTTAGCCAAGCGCTAAAGGACTACAACCGACCCATACGCCGGCTCGCTTGTCCAATAGCGGCCACTCATGGGAATGGCTAAAAGCTTGTAATGCGAAACTGTTCGCTTCTTAACCTCTGCGCCAGTTGGTTCTGCAGTTCAGGCCCATTTTTCCCATGCCGCACCCTCAACCACCAAGAACGAGGGCACTTAGGAATACCACAAGCCCTATCAGACCTGCGACCACAAGAAGGAAGTAGACAAAAAAATAGGCTACAGGCGATGTACGCCTGTCGATCAGGCCACCACGCGTCTGAACACTTCGGCCTGAAACCCAGTTCTCAGCAAGTACCATGAAGTATGCGGCATCCAGGCTGACAAGAGTCATGCCCAAAAGCCGTCTTGGTGCTGAAAACATGTCTACAGCAGCAGCAGCAACCAAAGCCACGGCGATCCCCACAAGTATCCAAACGAACAGTGATGACGCTTTGTGGACCATGGTATGGGCTTTCGCGAGCAGGGTTCTAACAACGCATTCTCATCAAAGATAGTTCCTCGGTTCAACACCTCTAGAGCGGGAGGTCGATTCCCTTTGGCATGACCGTCTGCTTCTGGCCGAGAGCTTCCGATGAACTAGGACGGCTACCCGAAACATATGTTGGCCTGCACGGCTCACGCAGATTTCTGCCGACCTGGCCACTTTCGCGTGTGTGATCTCACGATACATAAAACACAAGGGCACAAACCCATGCGACCGCATTGAGGAAACTTCCGAATGATGCACCGTGCTTCCCGGGCAGCTAAACAACAGCCGCGCTGAACGACTCGGGCCGCCGCGCAAGCAGATGAGACAGCCGTTGCAGACCCGCCTGTAAGCGT
>JAFAIY010000466.1 GCA_019236485.1 Comamonas sp.
CAACGGGCACAGGTAAACCGGCGGTAAAGCGAGGGTAAATGCAGGCAAAGCCGGCGCCGCTTGGGCGCGGGTGCAAATACAAATAGCTACCATTGGGCTCAAATTCGGGTCCGCATATCCTGCCTCAACACAATGCCAAGCACACCACCACCGACCAAAGCGTTCTTCCATCCTCAGCAGGGCAAGGCCAGGCCCGCGGTTCTGATCGGCTTGATCCTCGCCCTGGCGGCAGCCGGCGGCGGGGTCTGGTGGTATCAGCAAAAACACGGTGCAGGCCAGGATGCATCCGCGGTATCTGCTTCCAATAAGGGAGCCGGAAATGGTCGCGGCGGGCGTGGCGGCCGCATGGGGCCGGGCGGCCCCGGCGGCGCGGGCCAGGCTCAGCCCGTATCCGTGGGCGTGGTCGAGCAGCGCGATATGCGCGTGCTGGTCAGCGCCATAGGCACCATGAATGCGCGCGCCACGGCCGTGGTGCGGGCCAAGGTGTCGGGCGAGCTGCAAAAGCTCTATTTCAAGGAAGGCGACGAGATCAAGGCCGGACAGCTGCTGGCCGAAATCGATCCGCGCAGCTTTCAGGCGGCGTTGAGTCAGGCCCAGGGGGCGCTGGTCCGTGACCAGGCCCAGCTCAAGAATGCCCAGCTCGATCTGCAGCGCTACAAGGAACTGCTGGCGCAGGACTCCATCGCCAGCCAGCAGGTGGACACCCAGCTGGCGCTGGTGCGCCAGTTGCAGGGCACGGTGGCTGCGGACCAGGGGCAGGTGGATGCGGCCAAGCTGCAGCTGAGCTACACGCGCATCACGGCGCCCATCTCGGGACGCTTGGGCCTGCGCCAGGCCGATCTGGGGAATGTGGTCAACCCCTCGGATACGAACGGACTGGTGACCATCACCCAGGTGCGCCCCATAGATGCTCTGTTCTCCGTGCCCGAGGCCCATATCAGCGCGCTGGCCGAGCGGCTGCGCGCGGGCAAGAGCATGGCCGTGGAGCTCTGGGACCGGGAGCAGAAACAGCTGCTGGCCAAAGGCCAGCTCAACGCGCTGGACAACACCATCGACATCACCACCGGCACCGTCAAGGCCAAGGCCGCGTTCGACAATGCCGACGGCAGGCTGTTCGCCAACCAGTTCGTCAACGTCAAGCTGCAACTGCGCCAGCTCGATCAGGCGCTGGCCGTGCCCGCAACCGCGGTGCAGAACAACTATGTGTATCTGGTCCAGCCCGACAAGACGGTGACCCAGCGCAAGATCACGGTGGGCGTCACCGACGGGGACTATGTGAGCGTGCGCGGCGATCTCAAGCCCGGCGACCAGGTGGTGACCGACGGCATAGACCGCCTGCGCGAAGGCGCGCAGGTCACGGTGATCGATACCGAAAAGGTCAAGAAGGTGGACCAGGCCGTGCAGGACGCGGCCAGCCAGCCGCGCGGCGGCATGCGCAACCTCACGCCCGAGCAGCGCGAAAAGCTGGCCAAGATGACGCCCGAGGAGCGCAAGGCTTTCTTCCAGAAACTGCGTGCAGAGCGCGCCGCCAACGGCGGGCAGGCCGCCCAGGCCGGGCCGGACGGCAAGAGCGCCCAGCCCGCGGCCGGCGGCGAGGCGCGAGCCCCCGAGGCTTCGGGCAAGCCCGGGGCGCCCGCTGCGGGTGGCGCGGAAGCCAGGCCCGCAGAAGCGGCAGCCGGTGGCGGCGAGCATCGCCGCCAGCTGACGCCCGAGCAGCGCGAGAAGCTGGAGGCGATGACGCCCGAGGAACGCAAGGCCTTTTTCCAGAAGCTGCGCGCCGAGCGCGCCGCCAGCGGCCAGGGGAGCGAGGCCGCACCCGCGGCGGGCCGCTGAGCATAGTCCGGACCCGCGGCCACCATGAATATCTCCCGTCTTTTCATTCTCCGGCCCATTGCCACCTCGCTGCTGATGGTGGCGGTGCTGATCGCCGGCATTCTTGCCTACCGGCTGCTGCCGATCTCGGCCCTGCCCGAGGTGGACTACCCGACGATCGAGGTCACCACCCTGTATCCGGGCGCCAGCCCCGATGTGATGACCTCC
>JAFAIY010000602.1 GCA_019236485.1 Comamonas sp.
TGGGCGGGCAATCAGGCGGCCACGGCTTCCAGCTGTTCAATCTTGGCCTTGGCGGTCTGCAGGGCGGCGGCCTTGGCGTCGGGGCCCATGCCAATGCCTTCGGCACGCACGATGCTCACATCGGTCAGGCCCATGAAGCCGAAAATCACCTTCAGATAGCTTTCCTGGTGCTCCATGGCCTGACCGGCATCGCTGGTCGAGTACATGCCGCCGCGGGCCGAGGCCACGATGACCTTTTTGTCGCCGGCCAGACCCACGGGGCCGGTGGCGGTGTACTTGAAGGTGCGGCCGGCCTGGGCGATGCGGTCAAACCAGGCCTTGAGCTGGGTGGGGATGGTGAAGTTGTAGAACGGGGCGCCCACGACCACCACATCGGCGGCCAGGAACTGGCTCACCAGGGCTTCGGACAAGGCGTTTTCCTGACGTTCGACGTCCGTGGCCGCGGCCTGGCCGGTGCGGAAACCCATGGACTGGGCGTTCAGGTGGCCGGGGGCATTCACGGCCAGGTCCAGGTAGTCGACCTTGGCTTCGGGGTGAGCCTGCTTCAGGCTGGCCACGATGTCGGCGGTCAGTTCACGGGTGACGGAGTTGGTGCCGGTGATGGCGGAGTCAATGTGCAGGATTTGCATGTCGGTCTCTATGGCTGGTTGAGGTGTATTTCCCGTCCGGCTCGGATGCTGCATTGCGGCAAAAAAGTGGCCAGACTTGAATTGCGATGGGATAGATTATGGATTTGAATAGATTGAGCGATAAGTCTGTAAAAATGCGATAGATTGTTCCAAATATCAATTCAATGGCAGCCAAGGATTTGTGCATGGTGGATCTCAACGACATGCTGTACTTCGTCGAGGTGGTCGAGCGCGGCGGCTTTGCCGCGGCGGGCCGCTCCCTTGGCATTCCCAAATCGCGTCTATCGCGCCGCGTCGCGGAGCTGGAAGCCCATCTGGGCGTGCGCCTGTTGCAGCGCACCACGCGCAAGCTGTCGCTGACCCAGGTCGGCGAGACCTATCTGCGCCACTGCCAGGCCATGCGCGATGCGGCCCTGGCCGCCTCCGATGCCGTGGCCGAGGTGCAGACCGAGCCGCGCGGCACCATCCGCGTGACCTGTCCCGTGACCCTGGCACAGACCGTGCTGGGCGAGCTGATGCCCGAGTTCCTCAAGCGCTGCCCGCTGGTGCAGGTGGAGATGCAGGTCACCAACCGCCCCGTGAACCTGGTGGAGGAGGGCGTGGACGTGGCGCTGCGTGTGCGCGCCAACCTCGACGACAGCGGCTCCATGGTGCTCAAGCGGCTGGACAGCTCGCGCCAGATCCTCGTGGCCAGCCCCGATCTGCTCGAGCGCCAGGGCACGCCGCGCAGCCTGGACGATCTGCAGCTGCTGGACAGCATGGCCATGTCCGCCGTGGACGGGCATTCGAGCCTGCTGCTGGTGGGGCCTGAAGGCAGGGAGCACCGCCTGCAACTGCAGCCTCGTTATGTGGTGGACGATTTGCTGACGCTGAAGTTCGCGGCCCTGGCCGGCAGCGGCATGTGCTGGCTGCCTGACTATATGTGCCAGGAGGAGCTGGCCCGAGGCCAGCTGGTGCAGCTGATGCCCGACTGGGCGCCGCCCATGGGCATCGTGCATGCGGTCTTTCCCTCGCGCCGCGGCCTGGCGCCCGCGGTCCGGCATTTCCTCGACTTTCTCGGCGAACGCATGCCAGGCAGCAGCAGCCTGGCGCTGCAGGCTGCCGGACATTAGCTTCTGCCCATAAGGTAAGAACAAAACATTCGTTGGGTTTCGCGCCCGCGCTCTCCACAATGCTTCCTCAACCGCTAACCGAGGGCCTGAGGAGGCGCCATGAATTCCCCATACCGCATCGTGATCGTGCCAGGCTGGCGCAACTCCGGCCCCGGCCACTGGCAAAGCCTCTGGGCTGAGCAGCTGCCGGGCGCCGTGCGCGTGGAGCAGGAAGACTGGCTGGTGCCGCACCGCGACACCTGGGTCGGGGCGCTGGAGCAGGTGCTGCTGGCCGATGCGCGGCCGGTCGTGATCGTGGCCCACAGCCTGGGCTGCATCACCACCGTGCATCTGGGCGAGGAGGCCGCGGCCCGCGTGCACGGCGCTTTGCTGGTGGCGCCGGCCGACCCCGAGCGCCGCGCCCAGCTGGCCGACTTTGCGCCCGTGCCCTATGCGCCGCTGCCTTATCGCAGCGTGCTGGTGGCCAGCAGCAACGACCCGTTCTGCCCAATACGCCGTGCGGGTGCTTATGCGCGCGCCTGGGGCAGCGAGCTGGTCAGGCTGCAGAACGCCGGCCATGTGAATATCGAATCGGGCTTCGGCCCCTGGCCGCTGGGCCTGGCCCTGCTGCAGTCGCTGGTGGAGGCCGGCAGCTGGCAGAGCCGGGCAACCATGCCCGGCCTCGATGCCCTGGCGGCCCTGCCTTCCTGATACCAAGCAGCGCAAGCTGCTTTTTTTATAGCTGCATACGATGAGCAGGCAAGGGTTGTAAGGCTTTCTGAGTGTCTGGATTGATAGATTGAATTCTTATATATCGAATTTCTGAAAAACAAAGAAGAATATATTCTTTTGAGTTTTAAGAATGCCTTCGCACAATCCGTACATCTAAAAACACTCTGTACAGGAAAAGGCGGCGATCCATGCATTCCCTGAAGTTCAAGACATTGTTGGCCTCTATTGCTCTGGCAGCGGCAGGCGCGGCATCGGCCCAGACCCAGCTGCTCAATGTCTCGTATGACGTGGCGCGCGAGTTCTACAAGGATTACAACGCGGCCTTCATCGCCCACTACAAGAAGACCAAGGGCGTGGACATCAAGGTGGATCAGTCCCACGGCGGCTCCAGCGCCCAGGCGCGCGCCGTCAACGACGGCCTGGCCGCCGATGTCGTGACCTTCAACACGACCACCGACGTGGACTTCCTGGCCCAGAACGGCGTGGTGGCCAAGGACTGGAACAAGAAGTTCCCCAACGACGCCTCGCCCACCACCTCGACCATGCTGTTCCTGGTGCGCAACGGCAATCCCAAGAACATCAAGGATTGGTCCGACCTGATCCGCCCCGACGTCAAGGTCGTGGTGGTCAACCCCAAGACCGGTGGCAACGGCCGCTATGCCTATCTGGCCGCCTGGGGTTCGGTGCGCGAGAAGGGCGGAACCGACGCCCAGGCCGCCGAGTTCGTGCAGAAGCTCTACAAGAACGTGCCCGTGCTGGGCAAGGGCGGCCGCGACGCGACCAGCATCTTCCTGCAGCGCAATATCGGCGACGTGCTGATCACTTTTGAATCCGAAGTCGTGTCCGTGGACCGCGAATTCGGCCAGGGCAAGGTGGACGCGGTCTATCCCTCGGTGAGCATCGTGGCCGAGAACCCAGTGGCCGTGGTGGAGCGCACCGTGGCCAAGAAGGGCACGGCCCAGCTGGCCCATGACTATCTGCAGTGGCTGTACTCCGACGAGGCCCAGGAAATTGCGGCCAAGCATGCGATCCGTCCGCGCTCCGAAGCCGTGCTCAAGAGGCATGCCGACCAGTTCAAGCCCATCAAGCAGTTCACCGTGGCCAAGTACTTCGGCTCGCTGACCGAAGCGCAGAAGGTGCACTTCAACGATGGCGGCCAGTTCGACAAGCTCTACACCCCCGGTAAGTAACCAACTCCTCCCGAGCCGCTTTGCGGCTTTCTCCTCTCCGGGTGGGAGGGGGACGGCATCCGTGCCGCGGGCGGCTCTTGCTCGATGCTTCCGGATTGGGTCCTGCCCGGTTCAGCGGCCATGGTGCATACGCGAAATCCCTCTGAGTCTGGCTCCTGAAATATGTCTTCTGCTGCTCTAGCCCCGCGCAAGGCGCGTAGCGCCAAGCGCGTTCTGCCCGGTTTCGGGCTGACGCTGGGCTACACCATCTTCTATCTGAGCATCATTGTGCTCATCCCGCTTGTCGCCCTGCTATTCAAAAGCTTTTCCCTGACCTGGGAGCAGTTCTGGACTGCTGTTTCGGCTCCGGCCGTGGTGGCATCCTACGAGCTGTCTTTCACCATGTCTTTTATTGCGGCCTGCGTGAACGTGGTGTTCGGCATGCTGATCGCCTGGGTGCTGGTGCGCTACCGGTTTCCCGGCAAGAAGGTGGTGGATGCGCTGGTGGATCTTCCCTTCGCCCTGCCTACGGCTGTGGCCGGCATCGCCCTGTCCGCCCTGTATGCGGGCAATGGTTGGGTCGGGCAGTACTTCGAGGCCCTGGGCATTCAGATGGCCTACAACCCCAAGGGCATCGCCATCGCGCTGATCTTCATCGGCCTGCCTTTCGTGGTGCGCACGGTGCAGCCGGTGCTCGAGGACTTCGAGAAGGAGCTGGAGGAGGCCGCCACCAGCCTGGGTGCATCGCGCTGGCAGATTTTCTACAAGGTCATCCTGCCGCATATCGGCCCGGCCTTGCTCACGGGCTTCGCCATGGCGTTTGCGCGCGCCGTGGGCGAATACGGCTCGGTGATCTTCATTGCCGGCAATATTCCCATGGTTTCCGAAATCACTCCGCTCATCATCATGGCCAAGCTGGATCAGCATGATGTGGCAGGGGCCACGGCCGTGGCCGTGGTGATGCTGCTGATCTCTTTTGTATTGCTGCTGCTGATCAACGCGCTGCAGGCATGGCAGCGCAAGGCGCAGGGAGGCCGCTGATGTCCAATATTCATGCAGCCATTCAAGCGCTGTTTCCCAATCTGCTGCCCATCTGGGCGCATCTGCTGACGGTTGTCGTCATTGCCCTGGTGGTTCTGCTGGCCCTGTACAAGATCACGGCCCCGCCCAAGAGTGCCAAGCTCGAGAAGATGAGCACCACGGAGCCGCGCTGGGTGCGCTGGGTGCTGACCACGGTGGCCCTGCTTTTCATGCTGGTCTTCCTGATCCTGCCGCTGCTGTCGGTGTTCGGCGAGGCGCTGCGCAAGGGCTGGGATGTCTATGTCACGGCGCTGGGCGAGCCCGATGCGCTCTCGTCCATCAAGCTCACGCTGATCACGGCGCTGATCGCCGTGCCGCTGAATCTGGTCTTCGGCGTGGCCGCGGCCTGGTGTATTGCCAAGTACGAATTCAAGGGCAAGGCCTTTCTGACCACCTTGATCGATCTGCCGTTCTCGATCTCGCCCGTGGTGGCAGGCCTGATGTATGTGCTGGTGTTCGGCGCCAACGGCTGGCTGGGCCCCTGGCTGGCCGAGCACGGGATCCAGATCATCTTTGCAGTGCCCGGCATCGTGCTGGCCACCGTGTTCGTGACTTTCCCCTTCATCGCCCGCGAGCTGATTCCGCTGATGCAGGCCCAGGGCCGCGACGAGGAACAGGCCGCGATCGTGCTCGGCGCCTCGGGCTGGCAGACCTTCTGGAGCGTGACCCTGCCGAACATCAAATGGGGTCTGGTCTATGGCGTGATTCTGTGCAATGCGCGTGCCATGGGCGAGTTCGGTGCCGTGTCCGTGGTCTCGGGCCATATCCGCGGCCAGACCAACACCATGCCGCTGCATGTGGAAGTGCTGTATGCCGACTACCAGGCCGCCGCCGCCTTCGCTGTGGCCTCGCTGCTGGCGCTGCTGGCCCTGGTGACGCTGGTCATCAAGTCGCTTGCCGAGTGGCGTGCCGAGCAGCAGGCCAGGGCCGCTGCCGAAACGCCGCCCGAGCGTCCCGGCCAGATCAGCCTCGCCGCGAACCCAACCGCCAAGGCAGCCTGAGCTGTCCGCACCTGAACCAGAGATTCATCATGAGTATCGAAATCCGTAATGTCAGCAAGCAGTTCGGCGATTTTCAGGCCCTGCGCGATGTCAGCCTCGACATCAAATCGGGCGAGCTGATCGCCTTGCTCGGCCCCTCGGGCTGCGGCAAGACCACGCTGCTGCGCATCATTGCTGGCCTCGAGACCGCCGACGTGGGCAGCATCCATTTCAGCGGCGAAGACACCACCGATGTGCATGTGCGCGACCGCAACGTGGGCTTTGTGTTCCAGCACTATGCGCTGTTCCGCCACATGACCGTGTTCGAGAACGTGGCTTTCGGCCTGCGCGTCAAGCCGCGCAAGGAGCGCCCCAGCGAGGCCGTGATCCGGGAAAAAGTCATGAAGCTGCTCAAGCTGGTGCAGCTGGACTGGATCGCCGATCGCTATCCCACCCAGCTCTCGGGCGGACAGCGCCAGCGTATCGCGCTGGCCCGCGCGCTGGCCGTGGAGCCCAAGGTGCTGCTGCTCGACGAGCCTTTCGGCGCGCTGGATGCCAAGGTGCGCAAGGAACTGCGCCGCTGGCTGCGCCAGCTGCACGACGAGCTGCATGTGACCTCCATTTTCGTGACCCACGACCAGGAAGAGGCGCTGGAAGTGGCCGACCGCGTGGTCGTCATCAACCAGGGCAAGATCGAGCAGGAAGGCACGCCCCAACAGGTCTGGGACAATCCGGCAACGCCTTTTGTCTACGGCTTTCTTGGCGACGTCAATCTGTTCAAGGGCCGCGCCAGCGATGGCCGCGTCTACCTGGATGAAGGCATGCAGCTTGACAGCAGCGATGCCCATGGCGCCCAGGACAGCCAGGCTTTTGCCTATGTGCGTCCCCATGATCTGGAGGTGGAGCGCTATTCGCCGGGCCAGAACCTCGACGCCCAGGGTCGGCCCACGGGCATCGTGGCCCAGCTCTCGCGGGCCATCGTGGTCGGCCCCATCGCGCGGCTGGAACTTATTCCCTCCGAGTCGGCACAAAGCACGGACAATGCCGGAGATGAGGGCCTGATCGAGGCCCAGATCCCTGCCCAGCAG
>JAFAIY010000290.1 GCA_019236485.1 Comamonas sp.
CCCGGCACCACCACGGGAGCGGCGTTGTCGCGGTCCGGAATTTCAATCGGGATATTGACGGGAATGGGGCGCGGCTGCGTATCGAACAGCAGCGGAAAGCCCACCACACCGATCAGTACCAGCACGGCAGCGCCGATCAGGCGGTGCCGGGCGCGGCGGCGCATGGCCTCCACGCTTTCGCCCTGGGCCAGGCGGCTGGGGCGTTTGGCCCCGGCCACGGACTCGGCTTCGTCTTTCTTGCCGGGCCAACGGATATTGAAAAGTGCCATGTAGTGAGGACTTTGTTGCGACCGGAAGTCGGGGCCGAAGCCGTGACGACCGGTCAATGGCTCAATGGGCCAGGTGTTTGGCGCTCAGGCGCGGCGTTCCGTTTTGCAGCACGCCGCCAACGGTGTAGAACGATCCAAAGACCACGATTCTATCAGCCGCCTCGCAAGCCTCCACCGCCGCATCCAGCGCCTGCTGCGGATTGGCAAAGGTCTGCATGCTCACATCTTTGCGGATCACGCCCTTGGCCTGCAACTCCAGCAGCTTGGCCTCGAGGCCTGCGGCCGAATCCGCACGCGGGGTCGGCAGATCGCAGAAGTACCAGCGGTCGATCAGCGGCGCGATCTTGGTGAGCATGGGCTCCCAGTCCTTGTCGGCCATGGCGCCGAACACGGCATGGGTGGTGGGGAAATAGCCCATGGCGTCCAGATTCGCTGTGAGCGCCGCCACCGAATGCGGGTTGTGGGCCACGTCCAGCACCAGCGTGGGCTGTCCCGGGATGATCTGGAAGCGTCCCGGCAGCTCCACCATGGCGAGGCCCGTGCGCACGGCCTGAGCCGTGACCGGCAACAGGCTGCGGATGGCTTCGAACGCGGCCAGCACGCCCGAGGCATTGACCAGCTGGTTGGCGCCGCGCAGCGCCGGATAGGCCAGTCCCGCATAACGGCGGCCGCGGCCGGCCCAGCCCCATTGCTGCTTGTCGCCGTCGTAGTTGAAGTCCTTGCCGAAGCGCCAGAGATCGGCACCGATCTCGGCCGCATGGTCGATCACGCTTTGCGGAGGTACGGGATCACTCACCACCACGGGACGGCCCGCGCGCATGATGCCGGCCTTCTCGCGACCGATGGACTCGCGATCAGGGCCCAGCAGCTCCATGTGATCGAGGTCGATGCTGGTGATGACGGCGCAGTCGGCATCAATGATGTTGGTGGCATCGAGACGCCCGCCCAGGCCGACCTCCAGAATCGCCACGTCCAGCTTGGATTGGCTCATCAGGCGCAGTATGGCCAGGGTGGTGAACTCGAAATAAGTGAGCGCAACCTCCGCGCCATCCTTGACGCGGGCCTGCTCCACGGCCTCGAAGTGCGGAAGCAGCGCCGCGGCTGCGACGATCTCGCCGCCCACGCGGCAGCGCTCTTCGAAATGCACCAGATGAGGCGAGGTATAGACTCCGGGGCGGTAGCCCGACTGCAGGGCCACGGCCTCCAGCATGGCGCAGGTCGAACCCTTGCCGTTGGTGCCCGCCACCGTGATGACCGGGCAATCGAAGTGCAGGCCCATGCGCTGTGCGACTTCACGCACGCGATCCAGACCCAGGGCGATGTTCTGGGGATGCAGGCGCTCGCAATAGGCAAGCCATGCATCCAAGGTGGGAAATGTGGTGTGCATACTGGGCGCTATTGTCGCCCACTGCCAGAGGCCCTATGGCTGCCGGCACTTGGCAAATGCGTTACACCTGCCTCCAAGCGTTTCAACGGAGCCCGAACCCCATGAGCAAGATCACCACCGTCTATGGCATCCCCAATTGTGACACCGTCAAAAAAGCGCGCCTGTGGCTGGATGAGCAAGGCATCACTTACACTTTTCACGACTTCAAGAAACAGGGCGTACCCGCCGATCGCCTGCCCGGCTGGATGCAGACCCTGGGCTGGGAGAAGCTGCTCAACCGCCAGGGCACGAGCTGGCGCAAGCTCGACGAAGCCACCAAGGACAGCGCCGTGGATGCGGCCAGCGCCGCGGCCGTGATGCAGGAGCATGCCAGCACCATCAAGCGCCCCGTGGTGGAATGGGCCGACGGCCGGATTACCGTGGGCTTCAAGCTCGACGACTGGCAGGCGCAGCTAGCCCAATAAGCAACCACCCACATTCACACATTGCTTTACCTAGCTTTACCTTGGCGGGGCGCGGTCTTGACCCAGTCCAAATAAACTTGGGCCAACTCTGATACGTTATGTATGTAGAGACAGGAGAGTGATCTATGAAATCCCTGGCAGTTTTGACCATCGCCGCCGTGGCCGCCACCGGAGCCTTCGCCCAGGAGCGTGGCCGCGTGCTGTCCTCCACCCCCATCACCCAGCAAGTGGCCGTGCCGCAGCAGGTCTGCTCCGACCAGCCCGTGGCCGTGGCGCCGCGCCCCACAGGAGCGGGAGCCGTGGTCGGCGCCATTGCCGGCGGCCTGATCGGCAGCGCGATCGGCGGCGGCGGCGGCCGTGCGGCAGCCACGGGCGCGGGTCTGGTGGGCGGCGCCCTGCTGGGCAACCAGGTCGAGGCCTCGGGCCCGGTCCAGTACCAGAACGTGCGCCAGTGCAACACCCAGACCTTCTACCAGAACCGTACCGTGGGCTACAACGTGACCTATGAGTACAACGGGCGCAACTACACGACGCAGACCGCCAACCCGCCGGGCAAGTGGATTGCGCTGAATGTCCAGCCTTCGGCCAATGACAGCGCCTATGGCAGCAACGGCTATTACGACAGCCAGATGCCGCCCCAGGCCGCTTATTCGACCAGCTACCCCGCCGAGTATCAGGGCGGCTACTACGCACCTCAGCCCGTGGCGCCGGTCTACTCGGCTGGCACCACCTACTATTCGGGCGCGGACTATGTGGCGCCGCTGCTTCTGGGTGCAGCCATCGGAGCAGGCGCCTACTACGCCACCCGCCCCAGCTACTACCACGGTCATGGCGGCTACTACCGCCCGGGCTGGCGCCGCTAAGCCCTTCGACAGAGCCCCATTACGGGGCTCTTGTTTTTCCTGCCTTTGCCAGGCATTCGCGCGGGCACGGATCGCGTGGCCTAAAATCAATGGTTTGATCTTTGACCACGCTCTGCGTACTTTTCCATGACCACCGAAACCATTGACGGCGTCAGCCTCACCACCAAGGCCAATGTGTACTTTGACGGCAAGTGCGTCAGCCACGGCTTCACCTTGCCCGATGGCACCAAGAAGTCCGTGGGCGTGGTCCTGCCCTCCACCCTGACCTTCGGCACGGGTGCGGCGGAAATCATGGAATGCGTGGGCGGATCCTGCGAATACAAGCTCGACGGCGAAAGCGAGTGGAAGAAGTCCTCGGCCGGCGAGAGCTTCCAGATTCCGGCGAACTCCAAGTTCGACATCCGCGTGAGCGAGGCCTACCACTACATCTGCCACTACGCTTGAGCGGCGCCTGAACCGGGTCTGACACAGACCACTGGAATTTCAAGCCTTTTTAGCCCCAAGCGCTGATGTATCAAGCGCTTGCAGCTATCACTTTGAAGAGAAATCTCATGGAAACCATCCTGCAACATGTTCCCGTCGGCCAGAAGGTCGGCATCGCCTTCTCCGGTGGCCTGGACACCTCCGCCGCCCTGCGCTGGATGAAGAACAAGGGTGCCCTGCCCTACGCCTATACGGCCAACCTGGGCCAGCCCGACGAAGCCGACTACGACGAGATCCCCCGCAAGGCCATGGAATACGGCGCTGAAAAGGCTCGCCTGATCGACTGCCGCCCCCAGCTGGCCAACGAAGGCATTGCCGCCATCCAGTCCGGTGCCTTCCATATCTCCACCGGTGGCATCACCTACTTCAACACCACCCCCCTGGGCCGCGCCGTGACCGGCACCATGCTGGTGGCAGCCATGAAGGAAGACGACGTCAATATCTGGGGCGACGGTTCGACCTTCAAGGGCAACGACATCGAGCG
This sequence comes from Comamonas sp., assembly GCA_019236485.1. Classification (GTDB taxonomy): domain Bacteria; phylum Pseudomonadota; class Gammaproteobacteria; order Burkholderiales; family Burkholderiaceae_C; genus Comamonas. The sequence continues at coordinate 3,951 of JAFAIY010000290.1, forward strand.
CTTCTACCGCTACGGTCTGCTCACCAACCCCGCGCTGAAGATCTACAAGCCCTGGCTGGACAGCAACTTCATCGACGAGCTCGGCGGCCGTGCCGAAATGTCGGCCTTCATGACCAAGGAAGGTTTCGGCTACAAGATGTCGGCCGAAAAGGCCTACTCCACCGACTCCAATATGCTGGGCGCCACCCACGAAGCCAAGGATCTGGAGTTCCTGAACTCCGGCATCCGCATCGTGAACCCCATCATGGGCGT
>JAFAIY010000006.1 GCA_019236485.1 Comamonas sp.
TGCCGAAGCCCCAGCGCATGGCCTGGTCCAGATCGCGTGCGCAGTCGGCGATGGATTCCAGGTGCACGGCGGCGTAGTGGAAGCTGTTGCGCAGAATGGCCCACAGGAACTGGCCTTCCTTGCCTTCGGCATTGCGCAGCAGCTTCAAGCGTTCTGCAGCGGGCTTTTTGAGCATGCGGCCATAGACCTCGTCGGCCTTGCCGCCTGCGGGAATGTAGTCCTCGCTGTCCAGCTCGAACTGGAAGATGTCGCGGCCGACCTTTTTGTAAAAGCCCTGCTTGGTCTTCTGACCCAGGTTGCCCAGCTCGATCAGCTTGGCCAGCACGGGCGGCGTGCCGAAGCTGCCGTAGAAGGGATCGGTCTCCAGGCTCAGGTTGTCCTGCAGGGTCTTGACGACATGGGCCATGGTGTCCAGGCCCACCACGTCGGCGGTGCGGAAGGTGCCCGAGGAGGCGCGGCCCAGTTTCTTGCCCGTGAGGTCGTCGACCACGTCGAAGGACAGGCCGAAGTTCTCGACTTCCTTCATCGTGGACAGCATGCCGGCGATGCCTATGCGGTTGGCGATGAAGTTGGGCGTATCCTTGGCGCGAACCACGCTCTTGCCCAGGCCGCTGGTCACAAAGGCCTCGAGCTGATCCAGCACCTCGGCATTGGTGGTCGGCGTGTTGATCAGCTCCACCAGCGGCATATAGCGCGGCGGGTTGAAGAAGTGGATGCCGCAGAAACGCGGCTTGATCGCTTCGGGCAGCGCTTCGCTGAGCTTGGTGATGGACAGGCCCGAAGTGTTGGATGCGACCAGCGCATGCTTGGCCACAAAGGGAGCGATCTTGTGATACAGATCCAGCTTCCAGTCCATGCGCTCGGCAATGGCTTCGATGATCAGATCGCAGCCCTTGAGCAGCTTCATGTGCTCTTCGTAATTGGCGGCCTGGATCAGCTCCACATCGTCGGCCACGCCGATGGGCGAGGGCTTGAGCTTCTTGAGGTTGGCGATGGCTTTTTCGGCGATGCCGCTCTTGCTGCCGGACGCTGCGGGCAGATCGAACAGAATGACCGGAACCTTGACGTTAACCAGATGGGCCGCGATCTGCGCGCCCATCACGCCCGCGCCGAGCACGGCGACTTTTTTCACATTGAATCGGGACATGGGAAATGTTCCATTGAGAGCCGGCCGCTCACCAAACCATGGCGGGGCCGGCGGATTGTGTGGTGTGGCTTACTGCACGCGAACCCAGGTCTGGGTGCGCCAGAAAGGACCGATGGAGCCGCGCACTTCGAGCTTCTTGCCCTCGTCCACGGGCGTCAGCCGCACGGTGTAGGTCTTGCCGTTTTCGGGGTCGAGAATCTTGCCGCCTTCCCAGACTTCCTTACCCTCGGCCTTTTTGACATTGCTGATCAGCGTCATGCCGACCACGGGCTTGTCCTTGAGATCGTCCTTGCACTCGGTGCACAGAGCATGGGGATCGGCCCCCTTGCGCAGCAGGGCCTGCACCTTGCCGGTGACAACGCCATTGGTTTCGGTGATGTTGACCTCGGCCTTGGGCGTACCCTCTTTCTCGTCGATGCTGCGCCACACGCCCACGGGCGTCATCTGCGCCCAGGCCGCGGACATGCTGCTAAGCAAAACCAGAGCCGCCAGCGCTTGTGTCTTCTTCATCTCCAGGTCCTTTCCATTCGAACTGCAGGATTCCTCTGCGCCTGCCGCTCTGCTTTTTTGAGCACAGCGGCAGCCGACCTCAGGCCAGTGCGGCGTCCGTGTCCATCAGGGACTTGCTGCCGGCGCGCGCGGTGCGCATCAGCGACGCGGTCTCGGGGAACAGCTTGGCAAAGTAGAAGCGCGCGGTCTGCAGCTTGGCCAGGTAGAACGGGTCGCTGTTGCCCTGGCCGATTTCGCGCAGCGCCACCTGGGCCATGCGTGCGAACAGATAGCCGAACACCAGGTGGCCCGCGACGCGCAGATAGTCCACCGATGCGGAGCCCACCTCGTCGGGGTTCTGCATGCCCTTGAAGCCGATCTCGGTGGTGAACTTGGTCATCTGCTCGCCCAGGGTGGCGATGGGGGTGATGAACTCGCTCATCTTCTCGTTGACGCCCTCTTCCTCGACCAGCTTGGCTATCAGCTTGCCGAACTTCTTGAGCGTTGCGCCCTGGTTGCCCAGAATCTTGCGGCCCAGCAGGTCCAGCGCCTGCACGCCGTTCGTGCCTTCATAGATCATGTTGATGCGGTTGTCGCGCACGAACTGCTCCATGCCCCATTCGGTGATAAAGCCGTGGCCGCCATAGACCTGCTGGCTCAGGGTGGTGGCGATCCAGCCGTTGTCGGTGATGAAGGCCTTGACGATGGGGGTCAGCAGGGCCACCAGCTCGCCGCTGTCCTTGCGCACTTTCTCGTCGGGGTGGTTCAGCTCCTGGTCGATCAGCAGCGCGCTGAAGGTGGACAGAGCGCGGCCGCCTTCGGCATAGGCCTTGGCCGTCATCAGCATGCGGCGCACATCGGGGTGGACGATGATGGGATCGGCGGGCTTGTCCTTGGCCTTGGGGCCCGACAGGCTGCGCATCTGCAGGCGGTCCTTGGCATAGGCCAGCGCGTTCTGGAACGCCACCTCGGTCAGGCCCAGGGACTGGTTGCCCACGCCCAGGCGCGCGGCATTCATCATCACGAACATGGCTTGCAGGCCCTTGTTGGGTTCGCCGACCATGGTGCCGATGGCGCCGTCGATATTGATCTGGGCCGTGGCATTGCCGTGTATACCCATCTTGTGCTCGAGTGCGCCGCAGAAGATGGGGTTGCGCGAACCCAGGGAGCCGTCGGCTTTCACCAGGAACTTGGGCACGACGAACAGACTGATGCCCTTGGAGCCCTGGGGCGCATCGGGCAGGCGGGCCAGCACCAGGTGCACGATGTTTTCGGTGAAATCGTGCTCGCCGGCCGAGATGAAGATCTTGTTGCCGGTGATACGGTAAGTGCCGTCGGCCTGGGGCTCGGCCTTGGTGCGCAGCAGGCCCAGGTCGGTGCCGCAATGGGGTTCGGTCAGGCACATGGTGCCGGTCCACTCGCCGCTGGTCAGCTTGCCCAGATAGGTCTTCTTTTGCTCGGGCGTGCCGTAGGCGTGCAGCGCCTCATAGGCGCCATGGGACAGGCCGGGGTACATGGTCCAGGCCTGGTTGGCGCTGTTGAGCATTTCGTACAGCGCCGAGTTCAGCACCATGGGCAGGCCCTGGCCGCCGTATTCGGGGTCGCAGGACAGAGCCGGCCAGCCGCCTTCCACAAACTGCTCATAGGCCTGCTTGAAGCCCTTGGGCGTCCTGACTTCGTGCGTCTCCTTGTTCAGGGTGCAGCCCTCGGCATCGCCGCTGATATTGAGCGGGAAGGTCACATTGGCGGCGAACTTGCCGGCCTCTTCCAGCACCGCATTGATGGTGTCCGCATCCACCTCGGCATGCTTGGGCATTTGCTGATAGGACTCGGTGACCTTGAAGACCTCGTGCATGAGGAATTGCATATCACGCAGTGGCGGGTTGTAGCTGGGCATTTGTCTTCTCCTGTGATGGTGGTTGCGTGTGGATCAGGGGGATGGCCTGAACTGCTGTCTCAGGCCGCCGGCGGCTCGCTCGCATAGCGGGCCAGGATGTTGCTGAAGCCCGCTTTCGCGCGCTCTATCGAGCCTTCACTGCGCAGGAAGCGGGCCTCGTAGTGCAGGGCCAGAATCAGGCCGTGGATCTCGAACAGCAGCTGATTGGCATCGGTGTCGGCGCGCAGATCGCCGCACTCGCGGCTTTGCACGATGGTGCGGCGCATGGCCGCATGCCAGGTGCTGAC
>JAFAIY010000053.1 GCA_019236485.1 Comamonas sp.
TGGCCGAGGCGGCTTCGCGTCCATGCAGGGCGATGGCCGCGCCTTCCAGGGCCAGCTGCCGGGCTATGGCCCAGCCTATGCCGCTGGTCGAGCCCGTGATCCAGGCCACGCGGCCGGCATGCGGGCGGACCGCAGGGGATTGGAGGACGGTCATTTGAGCAAATCCATTTCCATATGCACGTACTCGCTGATGAAGCGCACCTTGGCCCAGTAGACGATCAGCCCCTGCGGATTGCAGGCCCAGCGCAGCGCCTGCATCAGCGGCGTGCCCAGGGCCACGCCCAGGTGCTCGGCGATCAGCTCGTCGGCGGGCACCACGCTCAGGTACTGGCGCGCCGTGGCGATGCGCGAAGGGTCGCTGCCCAGCGCTTGGGCCAGGGTGGCGCGTTCCAGCTGCGCCTGCAGCTGCGGGTAGAGCTGCTGCTCCAGATACAGCTCGGACAGACAAAAGCGCGCTTCGCCATGAGTATGCACGCGCAGAAAATGCACATAGGCGGCGGCCAGCTCGCCGGGCAGCGGAAAGCCCGCGGGAATCGGCGGCACGCAGTCCTCGGCCGTGTGCAGCGTGAGCTGCCGGATCTGCTCGCCAAAAGCCACCAGTTCCTGCCAGCTGGTAGGCAGCAGAAACGAGGGCGGCCGGTAGGGCTGGCCCATGACCCGGGTGCCACCGCGCTTGCGGGTCTCCAGCAGGCCTTCATCGACCAGCGCATGCACGGCCATGCGCACCGTGGTGCGCGAGACGCCGTGCAGGGTCTCGAGCTCCTCGACGGTGGGAATGCTGTGTCCCACAGGCCATTCGCCGGTCGCGATCTTGTTGCGGAACAGCCGGGCCAGCTGCAGATGCAGTTTGTCGCGGGTCTGGGCTGCGGCGCTGTTGCTCATGGCCTGGTTAAATAAAGTATCTAAACAATGACTTTATTTTTGCACAAATTGCGGAGCTAGGCCAGAAAACACTGGGTCACTAAGGCCTGGCCTTCATCAAGAGTTCACAAATGTCACCAATTCCGGGCTCGGAATGACTTTTAAACTCCTGGTTTTGATAGCGCTCGGTACAGGCAGCAGGAGCTGCCGGCCGGTCGACAGAGGCCAAGAATGCCTGGGAGTTGGTAGTTTCATGCAGCAGCAGTACGCGTGGCAGTTTTTCCGTGCCGGAGATGTGGACCAGGTGGTCATACGCACGGGCCAGGACATTGCCCACATCGGTGAGTTGGACCAGAAACTGTGGGTGGCTCTGGCCTGTCCCACCAGAGGCATCGAATTTGACAGCGCAACGCTGGATCTGATCGATGAGAGCAAGGACGGGCGCATCCGTCCGCCCGAACTGGTGGCGGCCTGCGCCTGGGCCGTGGCGCGGGTGCGCGACCCCCAGGTGCTGGCCGATGGCGGCGATGTGCTGCAGCTGGCCAGCATCAACGAGCAGAGCGAGGACGGCGCGCTGCTGCTGGCCGAGGCCAGGCGCGTGCTGGCGCTGGCGGGGATGCCGGAGGCGAGCTCCATCACTCTGGAGCAGGTCCAGCAGCGCCTGACTTCGCTGCAGGCATTGCGCTTCAACGGCGACGGCGTGGTGTCGGCGGCCACGGCCGAGGACGATGCGGCACTGGCCGCGCTGATCGCGCGTATCCAGGAAACCTATGGCGCCGTGGACGGCTGCGACGGCGTGCCCGGCATAGACCGGGCCAAGGCCGAGGCCTTCTGGGCCGATGTCCAAAGCCTGCAGTCCTGGTTTGCCCAGGCGGCCGAACTGGGCTGCCATTTGCAGCCGCGCGCGCTGGCGCTGGCCGCGGCCGAGGCGGTGAACGCCGTGCAGGCCAAGGTCGACGATTTTTTTGCGCGCACGCGGCTGGTGGAGTTCGATGCCGGGGCCAGGGCGCCGCTCAACCCCACCGAAGAAGGCTATGCGGCGCTGGGCGCCCAGGTGCTGAGCCAGGCTTCCGAAGCCATTGCCGCACTGCCGCTGGCCGCGGTGACGGGCGAGCGCAGCCTGCCCCTGGTCCATGGCGTCAATCCGGCCTGGGCCGCGGCCCTGCAGACGCTGCGCGAACAGGCGGTGCTGCCGGTGTTCGGCGAGGCGCTGACGGCGCTCAGCGAAGCGCAGTGGGAGCAGCTCAAGACCATGCTGGCCAACTGCCAGCAATGGCTGGCGGCCTGCCCGGCCACGCCGCTGGGCACGCCGACCGAGGCCGAGGTGCAGCAGTTGCTGGCCGGTGGCCAGCGGGCCGCGCTGACGGCGCTGCTGGACCATGACGATGCCGAGAAGGAGCATGGCCTGCAGGCCATGGCGCTGGAAAAGCTGATCCGCCTGCAGCGCGATCTGCTGCCGCTGCTCAACAACTTCGTGTCGTTTTCCAGCTTCTACCGCCGCGAGGGCGCGGCCTTCCAGGCGGGGACTCTGTTCCTCGACGGGCGCAGCTGCGACCTGACCGTGGAGGTGGCCGATGCGGCCGCGCACTCGGCGCTGGCCGCCATGGCCAAGACCTATCTGGCCTATTGCGAATGCAAGCGCCAGGGCGAGAAGAAGACCATAGTCGCGGCCTTCACGGCCGGCGATGTGGACTTTCTGTTTGTGGGCCGCAACGGCGTGTTCTACGACCGCGCGGGCAAGGACTGGGACGCGACCATCGTCAAGCTCATAGACAACCCGACCAGCATAGGCCAGGCCTTCTTCTCGCCCTATAAGAAGTTTCTGCGCATGATCGAGGAGCAGGTGGCCAAGCATGCGGCCGCCAAGAACGATATGGTCAACGCCAGCCTCAGCGATGGTGCCAGCAAGCTGGTGTCGGCGCCCAAGGATCTGGCGCTTGCTGCGGGCGCGGCTCCGCGCAAGACCGATGTGGGCACGGTAGCCGCGATCGGCGTGGCCCTGGGCTCCCTGAGTGCCGTGGCGGTGGGCATTTTCGGCAAGTTCATCGAACTCGGCCCCTGGATTCCCGTGGCCATCCTGGGCATCATCCTCGCCATCTCGGGCCCCAGCATGCTGATCGCCTGGCTCAAGCTGCGCCAGCGCAGCCTGGGCCCCATCCTCGACGCGAGCGGCTGGGCCATCAACGGCCGCATGAACATCAACCAGGGCCTGGGCCGCAGCCTGTCGCAGACGGCCAAGGTGCCGCTCAATGCCAAGCGCAATCTGGCCGATCCGTTTGCCGAGACCCATGGCTGGCGCAACACGCTGTGGCTGCTGGCGCTGCTGATGCTGGGCACGCTGCTGGCCTGGCGCCTGCATTGGCTGGATGCCGCGCTGCCCGCCGGCTGGCAGCCCGCCGCTGCCGCGCAAGCGGCCCCTGTGGCGCCATCGGCCGGTGGCGCAGCAGCGCAGTAAGGTAAGTCTGGAGCCGGCACGCCGGCTGGCCTGCAGGTGGATAATTGTTAGCTTATGTGAATCGTTGGGCTCTAGGGCCCGGATTCTCGGCCCATGGACGGGCCACTTTTTGTAGCCGTCCACCAGAACCTTGAGAACGCAAAGACCCGGCGGGTGTTTGCGTTTTTTGTCTGGTGCGATCGGAAATAGCCCACGCAGATCCGCGTGGCAAGAAAGCAAGGCATGAGCTGGCAAGACTTCAAGCACCAATACCTGGTGCGCTTCTGGTCGCCCGTACCCGCAGTGATTGCGGCCGGCGTCCTATCCGCGTATTACTTCGGCATCACCGGCACCTTCTGGGCCGTGACCGGCGAATTCACCCGCTGGGGCGGCCATCTGCTGCAGTTTGCCGGTGTGGATCTGAGCGACTGGGGCTATTTCAAGATCATAGGCCTGCAGGGCACGCCTCTGAGCCGCGTCGACGGCCTGATGATCATAGGCATGTTCGCGGGCTGCTTCTCGGCCGCGCTCTGGGCCAACAATGTCAAGCTGCGCCTGCCCAACCACCGCATCCGCGTGTTCCAGGCCATAGTCGGCGGCATCATCGCGGGCTTTGGCGCACGTCTGGCCATGGGCTGCAATCTGGCGGCCTTCTTCACGGGCATTCCCCAGTTCTCGCTGCACGCCTGGTTCTTTGCGATTGCCACGGCCATAGGTTCGCTGGCCGGAGCCAAGGTCAGCCTGCTGCCCATCTTCCGCATTCCCGTCAAGCTGCAGAAGGTCAGCGCCCCCAAGCCGCTGGAGCAGCGCGAGGCCCAGGCCAAGCGGCGGTTCCGCATCGGCATGCTGCTGTTCATCGCCTGCGTGCTCTGGGGCCTGTGCAAGGCCGCCGAAGCGCCCAAGCTGGGCATGGCGATCCTGTTCGGCCTGGCCTTCGGCCTGATCATCGAGCGGGCCCAGGTCTGCTTCACCTCGGCCTTCCGCGATCTGTGGATCACGGGCCGCACCCAGATGGCCAAGGCCATCATCGCGGGCATGGCCGTGGGCACCATAGGCATCTACAGCTATGTGCAACTGGGCATGGATCCCAAGATCTTCTGGGCTGGCCCCAATGCCGTGATCGGCGGCCTGCTGTTCGGCTTCGGCATCGTGCTGGCCGGCGGCTGCGAGACCGGCTGGATGTACCGCGCCGTCGAAGGCCAGGTGCACTACTGGCTGGTGGGCCTGGGCAATGTGATCGGCTCCACGCTGCTGGCCCTGGTCTGGGACGATATCGCGCCCGTGATCGCCACCAACTACGACAAGGTCAATCTGCTCAAGCAGATGGGACCGCAGGGCGGCCTGCTGGCCACCTATCTGATGCTGGGTGTTTCGCTGGCGCTGGTGCTGTGGTGGGAAAAGCATTTCTTCGCCAAGAAGGCCCGCCAGACCGCTGCGGCGGCCAGCCTCGCCTGATCTCCGATGTCCAAGGATTCGACCATGAGCCACACCAAATACGTTCCCGATTTCCGCCTCGACATGCTGGGCGAGCCCTGTCCCTATCCCGCGGTTGCCACGCTGGAGGCTCTGCCCCAGCTGCAGCCGGGCCAGATTCTGGAAGTGGTCTCGGACTGCCCGCAGTCCATCAACAACATCCCGCTGGATGCCAAGAACCACGGCTACGAGGTGCTGGAGATCCAGCAGGACGGCCCGACTATTCGGTACCTCATCCGTCGGTGAGCTAGCTCCCCCTGAGCGGCTTCGCTGCTTCCCCTCTCTCTACGCGCTTGCGCGCTATGGGAGGGGGACGATGCCTTCGTCGCGAGGCGGCTCTTGCTCGGCATCACTGAGTTGGGCCGTGCAGGTTTTAGGCGCTGTGCTTTGAGTCCTTGTTTGAGAATTTCGCCATGACACAAAAAATCGTTTTGATCGTCCACGCCGCGCCCTATGGCAGCGAGCGCTGCCTGTCGGCCCTGCGCGTGGCCACGGCCCTGGCCGCGCACGATGCCAGGCCCGAGGTCAAGGTGTTTCTGATGTCCGACGCCACCGTGGTCGGCCTGCCCAACCAGCGCGATGGCGCGGGCACGGGTCTGCAGGCCATGGTGGAGACCCTGGTGGCCGAGGGCGTGACCCTCAAGCTGTGCCGCACCTGCGCGCTGGCGCGCGGCCTGGCCGAGCTGACGCTGATTCCGGGCGTGGAGATCGGCACCTTGCCCGAGCTGGCCGACTGGACGCTGGCCGCCGACAAGGTTCTGAGCTTCTAAAGCCCGCAGCGCTTGATGCTCAAGCGCCGACAGCTACGATTTTTGAGAGCCTGCGGCTGATGCCCGCAGGCTTTTGTTTTTTCAGCTCCTGACCCGCGACAACAGCGGCATGCCCGTGCGCCGCGTGAACTCCTCGTAGCTGATGGGCGTGTCCATGCGCGTGTCGGCGCTGTTGGCCTGCCAGTGCACCCAGCTCTTGCCGGTGCTGGCGTCGTAGACCAGCTTGAAGATGTAGTCGGGCACGGCCACCTTGCCGCCGCCTATGGTCGGGGCGTTCTTCGCAAACACCGGGCCGGTGAAGACGAACACATCGCCCTGGGCGCGCATCGCGTATTTGCGCGTGGCCTGCTCGACCTGGCTCCAGGCGCCGGCGTTGTGCACCTGGTTCTGCGGCACCATATTGGCCAGGCTGAAGCTCTGGGCCATGGCTTCGGGCGTGCCCATATCGCCCGCGGGAGCCATATGGCCGCGCGAATAGCCGGAATGCTTGTAGTCGTCCAGCTCCGAGCGCTCGGCGCGCGGCAGGCGCGCATCGGCGTAGAACTTGTCGGTGCGTTTCAGGCCCTGGCCCTGCTGCAGGGAGTGGCGGTTCAGGCGTTCGGCCACGAACACCGGGGTCTTGGTCTCGCCGTTGTGCAGCACGGCAAAGCTGCTGAAACACAGCTCGCGCTCGTGCGGGTGCAGCTGCAGCGCCGGCGCCTGGCCCGAAGGAAAGAACTGCGGGCAGTTTGCAAAGCGCGTGGGCTGCGCGGAGGCCGTGACATCGGCCTTGCCGACCCTGCCGCCGACGGCCGTGGTGTGCGCGCCCGCATCCGCCATGCCGGGCCAGCCGTTCTTGCGGAAAGCGTCCAGCGCCGGCATGTGCAGCGCTGCCAGAGTCTGGTTGAGCAGCCTCTCCACGGACCAGGTCGGGTTGAAGCTGCAGCTGGCGATCTGGAAGCTGGCCAGTGCGGAGGCGCCAGCCGACAGCGCAAAGCGTTTGGCGCGGGACAGGCCGAAGGTCAGGGCTCTGGAGGCGGTGCCGCGCTTGCGCGCCGGCGTCTTCTTTTTCTTGGCGGACGTCATTCAGGCGGCAATGGTACGCCGCCTGAATGCTTCCAAAAACATAGTGCGGCCCATGGGCCGCACTTTATGGTCACAACGATGCAAGCACTTGTTTCAGCGTCGCGGCGCGGCACTTGCAGGGCTGACGATCTCGGGGATGGCGCAGTGCGTGTCGGCCGCGCTCATGGCGATATCGTGTTCCTGCTTGGCGCTTTCCACGGACATGGCCTGGGGCAGGGCGACGCCGTTCTTGACGGCCAGGATCTCGGCCATCACGCTCACGGCAATCTCGGCCGGGGTCTTGCTGCCTATATACAGGCCTATGGGGCCGCGCAGCTTGCTCAAAGAGGCTTCGGTTTCGTCGAAATGCTCGATCATGCGCTCGCGCCGCGCATGGTTGTTGCGGCGCGAGCCAATCGCGCCCACATAGAAGGCCGGGCTGTGCAGGGCTTCGAGCAGCGCCAGATCGTCGAGCTTGGGATCATGGGTGAGCGCGACTATGCAGCTGCGCGCATCGGGCCTGAAGGCCGTGACGGCATCGTCGGGCATGTCCGTGACCTTGAGGACCTGGTCCACCGACCAGCTGCCCATGTATTCCTCGCGCGGGTCGCAGACCGTGACCGTGAAGCCGTTGAACAAGGCCATGGTGGCCAGGTACTCGGCCAGGGCCCCGGCGCCTATGAGCAGCATGCGGTAGCCCGGACCCAGGTGATTGCTCAGCCTGTGGCCGTCGAACTCCAGGGCTTCGGGCTGCTGCGCCAGGGTGAGCGTGACGGCGCCGCTGTCGCAGTCGACGCTGCGCTGCACCAGGCTGCCGGCTTCGAGCTGCGTCACCAGCTGCTGCAGGCTGGCGGCATCGGGGTTGAATTCCAGCAGCAGCTCCAGCGTGCCGCCGCAGGGCAGGCCGAAGCGGTGGGCCTCGTCGGCGCTCACGCCATAGCGCACCAGCTGGGGCGTGCTCTCGGGAATGCCGGCGCCGCCCAGAGCCCGGGTGTGGCGCGCGATCAAATCGTCCTCGATGCAGCCGCCAGAGACGGAGCCTATGGCGCGGCCGTCCTCGCGCAGCGCCATCATCGAGCCCATGGGTCGGGGGGATGAGCCCCAGGTTCGCACCACGGTGGCGAGCAGGGCGCGCTGGCCGGCCTGGCGCCAGTCGCGCAAGGCCTTGAGCACCATGACATCGATGTTGTCCATATGTGGTCCTTTTTCGCAGATGCCGCAGCGGCTTGGCCCCGGGCATCGGATATTTTCCTTCACCCCGAGTGGCCATGCTTGCAGCAGCCGATCGGCCTGGGTAAAGGCTTGGCCCTGGCCAGGCGGTTTTCTGGCCTTGAGGGCTGAATAAAAAAGCCTTTCCTCCAATCCGAAGCGCTGCTGCGCAGCGCCAGGGTGGTGGAAAGGCCGTGTGCCGCCCCGGCTTACGGGGCTGGCAGCGCTTAGTGCGCGGAGGCTGCCGTCTGCTGGCGCAGCTGGCCGACCTTGCTCTTCAGATCACTCCACTCGGCCACGCCGTACTGGGCTCGCATGGTGTTGAGCAGGGTGGCGATCTGGGCATCGCTGAGCGCGTGGCGGAAGGCCGGCATGGTACCCAGTTCCGAATGGGCAGGCTTTTGTACGCCTTCCAGCACGGCCATGATGGCATTGTCAGGCGACTCGGCGTGCAAGCTGGTGCTCAGCGCCAGTTGTGGACGCACGCCAAAGGTGCTGGCCGAAGGATCGGCGCGGTGGCAGGCCATGCAGGCGCCCTGGTAAAGGCGGTAGCCTTCGGAATCCAGCGCCAGCTTGGGCTTGGCGGTTTTCTCCTCGATCAGTGCCTTGGCATCGCCGGGGGCAGCGTTGGCATCGCGGTAGCTCATCAGATAGGTGGCGATGGCGTTCAGGTCCGCCTCCGACTGCTGAGCCAGGCCGTGGGCCACGGGGGCCATGGGGCCTGCGGCCACGCCGTGGCGTGGCGAGAAGCCGGTCTTCATGTAGCTGACCAGATCCTCATGCGTCCAGGGCAGGGGCGAGGCCGACTTGGCGGTCAGAGCCGGTGCATCCCAGCCTTCGGCGCTGCCGCCCGCAAAGTGCTCGGCGCCGGTCTTCTCGGCAGCCAGGCCATTGCGCGGCGTGTGGCAGGCGCTGCAGTGGCCCAGGCCTTCGACCAGATAGGCGCCGCGGTTCCATTCGGGCGCCTGCGCGGTGTCGTCCTTGACCACGCCGGGCTTGAGGTACAGCCAGTTCCAGGCTGCAATGCCGCGGCGCACGTTGTAGGGGAAGTTCAGCTCCGTCTTGGGCGGCTGGTTCTCCACGGCGGGCTCGCTCATCAGATAGGCGTAGAGCGATTTCATGTCCTCATCGGTCACGCGGCTGAAGGCCGTGTAGGGGAAGGCCGGGTAGAGGTAGTTGCCTTCGCGGTCCACGCCATGGCGCATGGCGCGCTCGAAGGCTTCAAAGCTCCAGCCGCCGATACCGGTCTGCGTATCGGGCGTGATGTTGCTGGTATAGATGGTGCCGAAGGGGCTGGGCATGGCCAGGCCGCCGGCATTGGTCTTTCCATTGGCAGCAGTGTGGCAGACCGCGCAGTCGCCCATCTGGGCCAGCAGCTTGCCCTTGGCGATCTGCTGGGGCGAGAACTCGGCCGTGGGAATGCTGGCTTGCGGTGCAATTTCACCTTGATGCGTGAGGGCCAGGCCGGCAGCGGCCAGAACCACCACGAGTGCGGCACCACCCAGCACGATTTTCTTGAAGGTTTTCATCTTGATCGTCTCTGTTCTGTGGGTCACTTGGATGCGGCTTGGCCAGACTTGGCCGCCTTGATCGCAGCCAGCACGCGGCTGGGCGTGAACGGCACTTCGAGCAGGCGCACACCGGTGGCGTCAAAGATGGCGTTGGCCACGGCCGCAGCGCTGGGCACGGATGCCGATTCGCCGGCGCCCATGGGGGCTTCATTGGGGCGCTCGACCAGCAGCGAGTCGATCTCGGGCAGCTCGTCGAAGCGCAGGATGGGGTAGCCGCCCCATTCCACGGAGGTGACGCCGCTCTTGTCGAAAGTGACGAATTCCTTGAGCACGCGGCTGGTGGACTGCACCACGTTGCCATGCACCTGATGGCGCACGCCTGCGGGGTTGACCATGGCACCGGTGTCCTGGGCGACAAAGACCTTGTCGACCTTGACTTCACCGGTTTCGCGGTCCACGGTCACATCGACCACCCAGGTAGCCCAGGCCGCACCGTAGCCGGGGAACTTGCTGTGGAAATAGCGCGCATAGGCAAAGCCGCGACCCTTGACCAGACGCTGGTCATCGGGTGCCGCATTGCGGCGTGCCGGGCCTTCCTGCCAGTTGCACTGCTTCTTGGCCTCGGCAATCAGAGCCACGGCGCGTGGGTCCTTGAGATAGCGCAGGCGGTATTCGATGGGGTCGGCCTTGGCCAGATACGCGCATTCGTCGATCCACGATTCGTGGGCGAACACATTGGGCAGGGCCGAGACGCCGCGCATCCACGAGGCGCGCACGATGGGCACGGCATCCTGGGAGATCACGCGCATCTTGGGGTATTCGTACTGCGGGATGGCAGTGCGGTCGCCCATTTGCTGGGCCTCGGTCTTGGCAGGCACTTTGCCGGTCAGGATCAGGGCCAGTGCCGCCGCGTTGTTCGAGGGGTAGCAGGTGCGCAGCTCATAGGCGGCCACATTGTTCTGCTCGTCCAGTCCGCCACGCACGCGAATCAGCTGGCCTGTGCCCTTGGGCTCCCAGCCGGCTTCCTGCTCGCGCATCAGTTGCACGCGCACGGGCTTGCCCACGGCGGCAGACATCAGCACGGCATCCGAGCAGACGTCGTCCGCGCAGTTGCGGCCGTAGCAGCCCGAGGCCTCGAGGCGGGTGACGTTGATGTTGTCGGCATTCACGTCCATGAGCTTGGCAATGTCCTTGCACACGTCGTGAGGGTTCTGCGAGCCGGTCCAGACCTGGATTTGGCCGTTGCCGACCTCGGCAATCGCGCAGGACGGGCCGATGGAGCCGTGAGCGTGATAGGGCCAGACATAGTCGCGGGTCAGCGCAGTCTTGACCTGCTCTATGGCCTGCAGCGCGCCTTCGTCTTCCTGCAGCACGCGGTCGGTCTTGGCGTGGTCCACCAGGGTCTGGTGCAGGCCGCTCAGCGACATATCGGGCAGGCCGTTCCATTCCTTCCAGGTGACCTTGAGCTGGCGCATGGCCGCGATGGCCTGTTCTTCACGCTCGGCCACCACGCCCACAAAGTCGCCCTTGACCACGACCTTGACGATGCCGGGCAGATGGGCAATGGACTTTTCGTCCACGGATACCAGGGCGGAGCCCAGAGGGGCCGTGGCATCGGCGCCAGTGTAGGGCGGGCGGATCACGCGGCCGTGCAGCATGCCGGGCACGCGCAGGTCGTGGATATAGGTCAGCGCGCCCAGCACCTTGTTGGGGATGTCCACGCGCTGCACCGATTTGCCGACATATTCAAAGCCGGACTTGCGCAGCTCGATCTTGTTGTCGACCTCGATCTGCAGGTCCTGGCCTTGCACCAGATCGCCATAGCCGTAGCGCTTGCCGCCGGCGATGACAAAGCCTTTTTGCGTGGTGATGCGGTCGGCGGGAACTCCGGATTTTTCGCTGGCCAGCTTGATCAGCAACTGGCGCACCTGCGCTGCGGCATGGCGCATGGGCAGGGACGAAACCTGGATGGTGTTGCTGGCAATGGTCGGGCCCAGATCCGGGGTGCGGGCGGTGTGGCCCAGCACCATGGTCACGGCGGCAAAGTCCACATACAGCTCGTCGGCCACCAGCTGGCCGAGTGCGGTGCGCACGCCCGTGCCCAGGTCCACGTGGCCGTTGTAGGCAGTGACGGAGCCGTCGGCGCCAATCGCGATGAAGCTGTCCACCAGCTTGGCCGAAGGAATGGCGAAAGCGCCCTTGGCGGCCGCCTCGGGGGCGGTCTGGGCCATCAGCAGATGGCCGCCGGCGACGGAGCCGACCATCAGCATGCCGCCGGCCTTGAGCAGTTGGCGACGGGTAAGCTGGGCTTGATTGTCTTTGGTGAAGAATTTCATGATCAGGCAGCCTTCTGTTCCATGGATGCAGCGGGAATGGCGGCGCTGCGGCCCTGCGCGATCAGTTCGCGGGCGCGGGCCGCGGCCTGCATGATTTCCACATGGGTGCCGCAGCGGCACAGATGGCCGGACAGCGCCTGCTTGATCTCGTCGTCGCTGGCCTGGGGCTTCTGGTTGAACAGGCCCACCAGAGCCATGATCATGCCGTTGGTGCAGTAGCCGCACTGCGCGGCCTG
>JAFAIY010000078.1 GCA_019236485.1 Comamonas sp.
AGCACGGCTATGTGGTGGACTTTCTGGACTTCTTCTGGGGCGCCAGCCACTTTCCGGCCTTCAACGTGGCCGATATGGGCATCACCCTGGGCGCCATCCTGCTGATCCTGGATGAGGTTCTGCGCGCAAAACGCGCCAAAACCCAGACCCCATAAGCGCTAGCCGCTATCCAATCTGCAAGCCCGCTGCTTCTGAACCAGGCAGCGGGCTTTGTTCATTGCGCCCCACTGCGCTCGGATTCAGCCGACTCGTAGATGGGCTCGGCGGCCCAGATCAGCCGACCGTCCTGCCAGTGGCGCACGCTGATGGGACTGGTGATAAAGCAGGCATCAAACACCCAGTCCGCCAGCACCAGACCGTTCAGGCGCTTGGGGAACACAGTCGCATCAAAGCTGCGGGGCTGCTCGCTGGCGGCCAGCTGCACCATATTGCCTGCGGCGCAGCGGATGGTCTGTTGGCTTGGCGCCGTAAAGCCGTAGGGCTCGGCCAGCTCCAGCAGCACCTGGTTGTAGACGCTCAAGGCATTGACCCATATCTCGCCCAGCGGCACGGGATGGGGAAAACGCACCTCTTGCAGACCACGCAGATCGGGCAGTCCATCGGCCCTCTCGGCTCCGCCTTCGGGCATATCGCGCTGAATATGGCTGCCCGCGGGCAGGGTGATGTCGCCCCAGACCACGGGCTGGGCCAGCGTGAGATGCGTGAGCCGTTCCTGCTCGGTCAGCTGCTGCTCCTGCCGATGATCGTTCCAGGCCATCTGCGCCAGCCCCAGCAGCGTGGAAATGGGCAATATGGACAGCAACACGGCCAGCAGCCACTGCCAGATGCGCAACGGCGGCCTGGGCTGGCCGCGCCGCGCCTGCCACAGCCGCCAACCCCACCAGAGCAGCAGGCCGGCTGCCACCAGGGCCGCCAACCACAGCAAAAGCAAGCCCACGGCAGCAGCGCCGGGCATGGCAGGAATCATGGATCCACCTTTTTGATAGCCGAGAACCGTTTCCGAATAAGCCTCTGCCCCAGAAATGAGGAAAAGCATCCTAGTAGAAACGATGTTCGGATTTTTCGTTTATGTTCCATTTCGTTCCTTTATTTCGCACAAAATGGTGCGACATGGGATAGCGTGCGCTGCAGGCCACCGGCTGCCAGAGTTATATTTGCTCGCTTCCCTGCTAGCAGCACATGAAGCATTTACTGAATCTCTTAGCCGCCATTGCCCTTCTGGTCTGGGGCTCGCAAATGGTTCGCACCGGCGTTTTGCGCGTCTTCGGTGCCAATCTGCGCAACATCCTGGCCCGCAGCATGAGCAACCGTTTCTCGGCAGCTCTGTCGGGCCTGGGCGTGACGGCTCTGGTGCAGTCCAGCACAGCCACCTCGCTGATGACCTCGGCCTTTGTCGGCCAGGGCCTGATCTCCCTGCCCTCGGCCCTGGCCGTGATGCGCGGCGCCGATGTGGGAACGGCGCTGATGGCCGTGCTGTTCTCCGCCGACCTGTCCTGGCTGTCGCCGCTGTTCATCTTTGTGGGCGTGGTGCTGTTCATCACGCGCCAGGACTCCAAGCCCGGCCGCATAGGCCGCGTGCTGATCGGCCTGGGCCTGATGCTGCTGGCCCTGCGCCTGGTCGTGGAAGCCACCGAGCCCCTGCTCCAGGCCGAGGCCGTGCGCACGCTGCTGGCCTCGGTCAGCAGCGATCTGTTCATGGAGCTGCTGCTGGGCGCGGTGCTGGCCGTGCTCGCCTATTCCAGCCTGGCGGTGGTGCTGCTGATCGCAGCCATGGCCAGCTCGGGCGCGATTCCCATCGAGGTGGCGCTGGGCCTGACCCTGGGCGCCAATCTGGGCAGCGGCCTGGTGGCCGCGCTGACCACGGCCAAGTCCGCGGTGGAGGAGCGCCAGGTCACCGTCGGCAATCTGCTGTTCAAGATCATGGGCGTGGCGATCGTGGCGCCGTTCATCGCGCTGTGGGTGCAGTATGTGAGCCCCTATATCGCCAACGCGGGCCAGAACGTGGTGATGTACCACCTGGCCTTCAATGTGTTCAACAGCCTGTGCTTCATCGGCCTGACCCAGACCGTGGCCCGCTGGGTCACGGCCCTGCTGCCCAGGCCCGCCGAGGAAAGCTCGACCCAGCTGCTGCGCCCGCGCCATCTGGACCCCTCGGCCCTGTCCACGCCTTCGCTGGCCATCTCCTGCGCGGTACGCGAGTCCCTGCACCAGGCCGATGTGGTGGAGTCCATGCTGATCGGCCTGCAGAAGGTGGCCGAGACCGACGACGCCAAGCTGTCCGAAGAGGTGCGCCACCTCGAGGCCACGGTGGACGACCTGTACTCGGCCATCAAGTACTACATGACCAAGATCTCGCGCGCCGAGCTCGACGAGCGCGAAGGCCAGCGCTGGACGGAAATCATCAGCTTCACCATCAATATGGAGCAGATCGGCGACATCATCGAGCGCGTGCTGCTGGATCTGGAAGACAAGAAGATCAAGAAGGGCCGCCAGTTCTCGGACGCCGGCATGCAGGAGATCCACGAGCTGACCCAGCACCTACTGGACAATCTGCGCCTGGCCATGAGCGTGTTCCTCAACGGCAATGTGCGCGAGGCGCAGAAGCTGCTCGAGGAAAAAGCGCGCTTTCGCGATCTGGAGCTGGCCTATGCGGCCACCCATCTGCAGCGCCTGTCCCAGCACACAGTGTCCAGCATCGAGACCAGCTCGCTGCATATAGACATGATCAGCGACCTCAAGCGCATCAACTCGCTGCTGTGCTCCGTGGCCTATCCCATCCTCGAGCAGGCCGGAGCGCTGGCGCCCAGCCGGCTCAAGCCCGTGGCGCTCGAAGGCCGGCGCAGCCCCGGCGTCCAGAGCCCCAAGCCCGCAGCGGCCGCCAGGCCGGTCGCCAAAACCCGGGCCTGAAGGCCCGAGGCCGGCGCCTACCAGCGCAGATAGGCGGCCAGAATCAGCGAGGCCTCGGGCGTGAAGCGCCCCTGCAGCAGCCAGTCCTCCAGCGTCGGCAGGTCCAGCAGCTCGAAGTGCTGGACCTCGCCGTCCTGGTTGTCGGGCCGCAGCGGCTCGGGAACCAGGGCCGAGAACCAGTCTATGCGCTCGCGCATATAGCCCTGGCCCTCGGCCTCGCCGCTGGGACGCGCAAACTCGACATGGCCGCCATAACCCAGCGCCGCCAGATCCCGCACGCGCAGGCCCGCCTCTTCCCAGGTTTCGCGCTCCAGCGCCTGCTCCAGCGTATCGGCCGCGGAAATCATGCCGCCCATCAAGGTATCCCACATGCCGGGGTTGGTCGCCTTGTCGTCGGCACGCTGCTGGGCCCAGACGCAGCCGTTGGCCGCCGTGCCCACCAGGTGCACGGCCCGCGTGGCAATGCCCAGGGGCCGCACGGCGCCGCGCTCTATGGTGGCCACGGCCAGGCCGTTCTCGTCGCAGACGGCCAGCTGCTCATTGCGCCAGGCGCCGGCCACGCCGGCCACGCGCATGGCCTGGGCCAGCCGGTTCAGGTTCTGGCTGGCGCTGCCCGCCCCCAGCAATACCCAGCGGCCGTCGCGCCAGTCCAGCTCCACGCCATGCGCGGCCAGCAGCTCGGCGCCCAGTTGGCGCGCAAACTGCGCCTCGACGCTGCCCACCAGCCGCCCGTCCACGCTCAGTCCCTGGCGCGGCTGCCTGGGCTCCTGCCGCGCCAGGCAGCGCTGCGCCTGCAGCCATTGACTTGTTGTTTGCTTCATTGCATCTCTCCGCTGCGGTGATTGTCCTAGAACGTGCTGATGATCTCCTCGCGCCGCGACAGTGACTTTGCGGGATGGGATGCAAGGCGCAATACCGCAGACCGCCCGCAAAGCCGCTGTCCCTAAGGGTTGGACCGAAATCGGGCGATTTCTTCGCGCTGGCTCTTGCTTGCACCCAGGTGCAAGCCGCGTTCCATCGCTGCGAACTCATCCCGATTTCACTCCAACGCGGTTGCGTAGAGATCATCAGCACGTTCTCAGCCCTCGTCGACAGCCATGACCCGCATCACGATTTACGGCCGGCGCACGGCCCCGCCCCATCCCTCGGATACGGTGGCGCCCATGGCCGAGGTTACAGTCCCTAGCCTATGAATTCCACCCTCAAGCCCTCCACCGCGGCCATGTTGACCCTGGCGCCGCTGCTGTGGGCCGGCAATGCCATTGTGGGCCGGCTGGCCCAGGAGCTGATTTCCCCGTTCGCGCTCAATTTCGCGCGCTGGTGTCTGGCCTTTGTCCTGCTGCTGCCGCTGGCCTGGCAGGTGCTGCGCAGCAACAGCCCGATCTGGCCGCTGTGGCGCGAATATCTGCTGCTGGGCCTGCTCGGCATAGGCTGCTACAACGCTCTGCTGTATCTGGCGCTCAAGACCTCGACCCCGCTGAACGTGACCCTGGTGGGCTCCAGCATGCCGGTCTGGATGCTGGCCATAGGCCGCCTGTGCTGGGGTATTGCGGTCAGCCGCCGCCAGGTGTATGGCGCTCTGCTGTCGGTGCTGGGCGTGGCCGTGGTCCTGTCGCGCGGCGATCTGCCCAGCCTGCTCAAGCTGCGCTTTGTGGCCGGCGACCTGTTCATGGTGCTGGCCACCATGGCCTGGGCCTTCTACACCTGGCTGCTGTCGCGCAGCAAGGGGCCGCAGGAGGTCAAGGCCCACTGGGCCGGCTTTCTGCTGGCGCAGTTGGTGTTCGGCCTGGGCTGGTCGGGCCTGTTCACGGGCGGCGAAGCCCTGCTGGGCGAGTTCCGCTTCGTGGCCGGCTGGCCTTTGCTGGGTGCGCTGCTCTTCATCGCCATCGGCCCGGCGATTCTGGCCTACCGCTTCTGGGGCATGGGCGTGCAGCGCGCCACGCCCGCCATCGCCGGCTTCTTCGGCAATCTGATCCCGCTGTTCACGGCCCTGCTGTCGATTCCGGTGCTGGGCGAGACGCCGCATCTGTATCACGGCATTGCGTTTGCATTGATCGTGGCCGGCATCGTTGTCTCGTCGCGCCGCTAGTGCAGCGCTGACAAAAAAGCCCCGCAATGCGGGGCTTCGGTTGGATGCAAGCAATGACTGATCAGTAGGTACCGGGGTACAGGCCGCCGTCGGGCAGGATGTTCTGACCCGTCATATAACCGGCCTGGCGGCTGCAGAGGAAGGCGCAGATGGCACCGAATTCTTCGGCCGTCCCAAAGCGCTTGGCCGGGATCTGTGCGGCCTGGGCCTGGCGCACAGCATCCAGATGCTGACCGCTCTTGTTGGCCGCTGCCTGATGGGTAGCCACCAGGCGGTCGGTGTCGAACTTACCGGGCAGGATGTTGTTGATGGTCACGCCCTTGGCAGCAATGCCCGAGCGCGCCAGACCCGCGACAAAGCCCGTCAGGCCGCTGCGCGCGCCGTTGGACAGGCCCAGAATGTCGATGGGCGCCTTGACCGCGCTGGAGGTGATATTGACGATGCGGCCAAAGCCGCGCTCGGCCATGCCGTCCACCGTGGCCTTGATCAGCTCGATGGGGGTCAGCATATTGGCATCCACGGCCTTGAGCCAGGCCTCACGATCCCAGGTACGGAAGTCGCCGGGAGGGGGACCACCGGCATTGGTCACGACGATGTCGTAGTCCTTGCCCGGTCCGCCCGCGGCCTCGAACACCGCCGTGCGGCCTTCGGGTGTGGTGATGTCGGCGGCCACGCCTATCACCGTGATCTGCGGCGCGATGGCCTGCAGCTTCTGCACGGCCAGCTGCAAGGCCTCG